>JBARSG010000535.1:0-14000 GCA_049644625.1 Desulfobacterales bacterium
GGATAGCGATATGCAACAGACCCGACTGTTGAACATATTCTTTACATTTTTTTGAATTTCGGCCATAATATTTCAGTCTCATAGAATACACATCCTGTTTGAAAATGGTTGGCTAACTGTCATCTTACAGGATTTACAAACACATTTCATTTTTGAGGAAAGAAATATGGGTATTAAACTGGTTATTGTCGGCGGAGTTGCCGGAGGCGCCACAGCAGCGGCTCGGGCGAGAAGAGTGAGCGAAGATGCTGAAATCATCATTGTTGAGCGCGGAGAATATATCTCCTTTGCCAACTGCGGACTTCCCTATTATATCGGAAATGTCATCAAACAGCGCGACGACCTTCTTTTAGCCACACCGGAGGAATTCAAACAGCGCTATAACATCGATGTGCGGATTTTCTCCGAAGTAATAGGTATCAATGCCAAAGAAAAAGCCGTGGAGATAAAAAATACGACCACGAGGAAAACATATTGGGAAAATTATGATAAGCTTATTTTATCTCCCGGGGCCGAACCCATCAAGCCGCCTCTGGAGGGCATTGAACTGGAAAATATTTTTCACCTTCGAAATGTACCCGATTCGGACCGAATCAAAAAAATTGTGGATGAGCGAAATCCCCGATGCGCGGTTGCGGTGGGCGGCGGCTTTATCGGCCTGGAGATGGCCGAAAACCTGACAGAGCGAGGCGTTAAAACCACGATCGTGGAAATGCTCGACCAGGTTATGCCAACCCTGGACTATGAGATGGCGGCCCTGATTCATGAACATCTTGAAGCCAAAAACGTGGAACTGGAGCTTGAAAACGGCGTAAAATCATTTTCAAAAGCGGGTAACCGGATTTTAGTCTCCACGCAGAAAGGACGCGAAATTGAATGTGACATGGTGCTGCTTTCCGTAGGGATCAGACCCGATAATAAACTGGCCAAACAGGCTGATCTGAAAATAGGCCCTACGGGCGGCATTGCGGTTGATGACACCATGAGGACTTCCGATCCGGACATCTATGCCGTGGGAGATGCGGTCGAGGTCAGAGATCTCGTCACGGGCTTTGCCACACTGACCGCCCTGGCAGGCCCTGCCAATAAACAGGCGCGGATTGCCGCAGACAATGCTTTGGGCAGGAAGTCGATCTTTACCGGGACGCTGGGGAGTTCGGTGGTAAAAGTGTTCGATATGGTCGCGGCATCTACCGGCGCTAACGAAAAATTTTTAAAAAAGCACGACATTCCCTATCTCGTTTCCTACACTCATTCCGGCTCCCATGCCGGCTATTATCCGGGCGCTACCAAAACATCGATCAAAATTCTTTTTTCCCCGGGTACCGGTAAAGTGCTTGGGGCTCAAATCGTGGGCAAAAAGGGTGTAGACAAAAGAATCGACGTACTTGCCACCGCCATTCGGGCGGAAATGACCGTCTACGACCTGCAAGAACTGGAACTGGCTTATGCACCGCCGTATTCATCGGCAAAAGACCCTGTCAACATTTCCGGCTTTGTAGCTGCCAATATTCTAAAAGGAGATATGGAAATAACCCATTGGAGTGAACTTGACGCGCTTCAAAAAAGCGGTGCGATTTTGATCGATCTTCGCACCAAATCGGAGCTCAAACAGGCGGGAGAGATCCAGGGCGCTTTGCATATTCCCATCGACGAATTGCGAAGCAGACTATCCGAACTCGATAAGCAAAAGACGTATATTCCCTTTTGTGCCGTGGGCTTTCGGGGGTATCTGGGGCACAGAATTCTCGTTCAAAACGGTTTTAGATCCAGAAACCTAAGCGGCGGCTTTATGACTTATACTATGGCGAATAAGGGGGAACAGTCGGAAGGCGGGTGAGGGGAAACATGGCCGTACTCAAAATTATGAAAGAACGGTAAAGCCTTAACTATTATTACATGTGTTTTTACTTTTAATGTTTAAGTATTTTTGATATTGAAAACTAAAATTTATCTGCAATTCGTTTTACAGGGTATCAAATGAATATACTTTTCGCTGCTTCGGAGAATGCATGGGGGGGATTTTTAGGCCTGATCCGATCCGAACTTCCTCAACACCATTTTGAGGCCACCGGACGGTTTGAGGTGGACGACGTAAAGGGGTTCGATGTTTTGATACCCACCATGAGTTCCGTAACTGAGGAGTTGCTTGAAAAAAGTGATCGACTGCGGCTCATCCAGCAATGTGGTTCAGGATTAGAAGGGGTCGATCTTCAAGCGGCCAGGAAGCGAAATATTTGGGTTGCCAATGTGCCTGCGAATATTTCCGGAAATGCTGATTCTGTGGCGGAGCTGGGTATATACATGATGATTGGGCTATCCAGAGATATTCGGGGCATGGCCAAAAGTCTGCGAGACCGGAAAATGGGAGAACCCCAGGGAAGAGCCTTGAGCGGCCGGACGGTTGGTCTTGTGGGGCTTGGCGGCATCGGTCAAGCCCTGATTAAAAGACTTAAAGCCTTTGATGTCCATTTGATCGGGATCAAACGTCATCATACCCCGAACGCCATGAAAGAACTGGATTTGGAATGGGTCGGAGGGCCTGAGGATATTAATGATCTATTGAAAAGATCGGATTTTGTTATTCTATGCCTCCCCTATACTTCTGGGACTAAGCACCTGATAAACCGTACTTCCATATCTTTTATGAAACAAAGCGCTTTTTTAATCAACCTCTCCAGGGGGGGATTGGTAGATCGTGAAGCGTTACAAGAAGCCCTCGCCTCCGGAAAAATTGCAGGAGCCGGCTTAGATGTATTTTGGGAAGAGCCCCCGGATCCAAGTGATCCTATTTTCAACTATAATGTATTAGCCACTCCTCATATCGGCGGGGCTACAGACGTTTCCATTCGGGGAATTGTCAAGGCAGTAGCAAATAATATCCTCAGATTAGAGAAAAACAAGGAACCTTTGTACGTAAAAAATTAACGTGTCAGGCATGTGATCTATTTCAGGTTACATTTTGCCGGTCACAAAATGCCCGTAATGCAGGGTATGATCGATGATATACCGCTTGATATGCATGACCGACATCTTTTCCCGGATAACATAGCGATACAGCCCCGCGTTGGTGATATCCCCGATAAATAAGGCTCCGATGAGCCGGGTGCCTTCCGGATTAAAAACCACCTTGCGATAAGTCGTTTCAGAGGCATGTCTGTATATCTCGAAATCGTGGTCTTTTGTGTGAACCACGCCCATTGAAACAAACGGTTCGTCGGCCACCTGGGTTGCGTTCAAGATGCCGAAGGTGCCGGAATAGGCTGTTTTTACGCCGGCCATGTTCCGCCCGGCACACCGGCCCATTTCAACGGCGTTTGTCCAGAGGGCCGTCATGATCCTGTCTCCCGAGACGGGCTCGAAAGTTACGGCAACATCACCGGCAGCAAACGTATCCGGGGCATTGCAGGCCGTATACCGGTCGGAAACAATTCCCCGGTCGATCCGCACATCGCTGCCATCGAGAAACTCGACATTGGGACGCACCCCTTTTCCGATGCAGACCATCTGGCAGGACATTTCACCCCCGTGGTCAAGGGCGACCCCGGTGACACCGGTACTGTCTGCGATGATATGGGTTGCACTGCATCCGGTTTTGATTTTAAGCCCCGCTCTGTCCAGGGCCTTGCGGATCAGGAATGCATCTTCAGGTTCCATGAGCTGTGAAAGCACCTCGGGTGAATAGACAACCAGCGTAACTTTCATACCCCTTTCAAGAAGGGCAAATGAAGCCTTTAAGTTTAAAAGACCGCCCCCGAGCATTACGGCATGATCCGACGTTTCGACTCTTTTGGCCATGTTTCTCGCATCGGCCACTGTTCTTAAGGCAAAAACGCCGTCCGCATTGGCGCCTTTGATTTCCGGCGGAATATACGGACGGCTTCCCGTGGCAAAGAGTATTTTTTCATAGGCCAGACCGCCGTTTCCCTGGACGGAAACGGTTTTTTCGGCGGTGTTAACCGATTCCACTCTGGCGCCGGTCCTTACGAAAATATCCCGGCCGGTATAGGGACCGCAGCCGTCCAGGGCCATATCTTCCGCACGCTTTTTCCCGGACACCACAAAGGGGATCAGGGGCCTGAAATAGGGCGTGTCCGGTTCCTCTGAAAGCACCGTGACAGAGCCCTTCCGATCATGCAGACGGATGGTATGGGCGGCAGCCATGCCCGCGGCACTTCCCCCGACGATAATGTATTTGCTTTTTTCTTCCGTCACATTATCCCCCTTCTGCCCGCAGCAACTCCCGGGATGCATGTTTACGAACCTTGCCCGAAAAAAAGTCCACAGTATCGTAGACCAGCGCCCCGGTGGGGCATGCGCTCACACACGCGGGAATCTCCCTGTCCGGGCAGCGATCGCAGCGATAGGCCTTGTGTTCTTCCAGATGACGGCCGATAACACCGTATGGACATACCATTACACAGGTCCAGCAGCCGATGCATTTGTCCGTGTCTGTGATGACAACCCCGTTTTCATCCCGGCGGATGGCGCCGCTGATGCAAGCGTACATACAGGGCGCTTCTTCACAATGCCGGCAGACCAGGGGCACCTTGCCCTCAGGTTCCACCCATTCGACATAAACACGGCTTTTGGGAACCGGTGTTTCCGATATGGCGCCGAACAGGGTTTTGCTTTTGGAATGTTCCACCGCGCAGGCAATCGTGCAGGAGAGACATCCAACGCATCGATCAGTTTTTACAAATATTTCTTTTGGCTGTGACATAGCCTGCTCCTTTTACTTATATTGGTTTTTTTTAGATTCCCAATGCCTGGCGCTTCTTATCCATGTGCGCGATCATCAGGCCGGCGCCTTTGACAGGATCGGGTTCAACGGCAAAGGTGGCGCCCACCAACTCATTTGCACCGCGGGTCAGCACCTCGGTCACAACCTTGCTTCCCAGGACCGGGGGTACGGTCCCGAGCACCGTGAAGATCCCCGAAGATACCACATAAGCGCCGATGCTTACCGCCTTTTCGCTCATCCACTCCGGAGCAGCACCCGCCACGGGAAGATCGCTGATATCAACCCCGAGTGCATTGGCTACCGCGGCGCATACCGTGAGGATGCGGCTGATATCGACGCAGGAGCCCATATGAAGAACCGGTGGAACACCCAGGGTCCGGCATACGCCCTTGAGCCCGTCACCCGCCTGGTCGGCAGCTTCGGGAAGCATCAGGCCTAACTTGGCACAGGCGATGGCATTGCAGCCGGTTGTCGTCACCAGCACATTGTTTTTGATCAGCTCCCTGACCAAAACCACGTGGCCGTGATCATGCTTGATTTTGGG
The DNA here is from genome assembly GCA_049644625.1 of Desulfobacterales bacterium. GTDB lineage: Bacteria > Desulfobacterota > Desulfobacteria > Desulfobacterales > UBA11574 > S5133MH16. Next base: position 5,289 of record JBARSG010000535.1, read on the forward strand.
ATTGTTGCATCCCACCACACCGGCGATTCCCTTGATATCTCCGGACTTGATCGCGTTCAGCAGAGGATCCAGGGTTCCGCCCAGGGCTTTGACGATGGCTTCGGCGCTGAAACCCACCATGCATTCGGTCTTGTCTTCCGGGATAAGGACTTTTTCCGGGATGCGATAGCTATAGTTTTCCACCGCCGCCTGAACGATCTGCTTTGCAATCTCAAATGCCTTTTCTTCACTGAATTCCATATGAGTGGCTCCCGGGAACTTGGCCTTGGGAGACGTGGAGATGAATTTTGTATGGAAGCATTCGCTCAAGGGCCCGAGTGACGGCATAATACACTGAACGTCCACAATCATTGCCTCAACCGCCCCCGTAATGACGGCAAGCTCCTGCTGCAAAAAATTTCCCACTATGGGGATGCCGTGTCTCATGATGATCTCGTTGCCGGTACAGCAGATGCCCGCGACATTTATACCCCTGGCGCCGACCTTTTCCGCCAGAGCTACAAGTTCCGGGTCATTTGAAGCAGCCACGATCATTTCCGAAAGAACCGGTTCATGACCGTGAACGATGATGTTGACATGGTCCTGATTTAAAACACCGAGGTTGGACTGGGAGCGTACCGGCATGGGCGTGCCGAAGAGCACGTCCGACAGCTCCGTTGCAATGGCGGATCCGCCCCATCCGTCTGCAATGGAGGCCTTGAGTCCCTGAAGGATCAAATTGACCGGATCGTTGTCCACGCCGATGTGGGTGCGATGCATAATTTCCACGATTTCACGGTCTATACCTCTCGGGTCTATTCCCAGGCTTTTCCACAAGGCCACCCGTTTTTCAGGCGCACGGCGGGTAAACTGCACAAATCCTTCCTGCTTACCGAATTCCCCGTAAACCGCCCGGGCCAGGTCCAGAGCGATTTGCTCCTTTGAACGGCCTTCTGTTTCTATGCCGTATTCACCGGCAAGTGCTTTCAGCTTTTCCTCATCCTTGATCTCATATCCCCCGCCTTTTCCTTCAGCAGTCAGCAAGAGGGTGTGGGCAAGGTCACGGCCATGGTCGGAATGGGCGGCCGCCCCGCCGGCAATCATACGTATCAGATTTCGCGCCACGATAATATCTGCTGTGGCACCACAAACACCTTTCTTTGGACCCTGGTCATCAAAAGGACTGATCCGGCAGGGACCCATGTTGCAGTTGCGGCAGCAGACTCCCAGCTCACCGAACCCGCATTCCGGAAGCATTGCCTCATATCTGTCCCAGACGGTTTCCAGGTTTAGCTGCTCCGCGCGTTCCAGCATTTTGTGAACACTGGGATCTATACTTTTTTCCAAAATCTTCTCTGTATAGGCCATTATATCTTACCTCCTGTTTTATTTGTGAAAAACAAATCCGCTTAACCAAGCTGTCTCGATTATGTGAAACACCCTACAGCCCCGTTAAACGGTATCGGCGCCTGTTTTTCGCCGGCCATTTCTGGTCGAATTGAAAGATAATCGGATGCTTTTAACATTAATAAATCACTACACCGTGTGTCAACGCCATATGCAAACTACCCGGAGTTTCAGCACAATGCTTGACATGTCAAATCACAAAGGCGTCCAAAAAAACTTATTGAATTTATTTGGTTTTATTGATAACGATTCAATAGATTTACTTTTAAAACCTGATACGTTACAATAGCTAAGAAAACCATTAATATGTTTCTCAAGCATGGGGAAACCTTTAACGCAGGAGACTAACACTATGAAAAGGATAGTTGTAATCTTTCTTATTCTTCTTACCCCTTTTTTAATTTGGGCTGGAACAGACCATGCGGAAAGTAAAGCTGTTCAGGCAGCCAAAACCTGGTTGGCGTTGGTAGACGCCGGCGCTTATGGGCAGAGTTGGGAAGAAGCAGCTGCTTACTTTAAAGACGCGGTTAAGAAAACTCAGTGGAATCAAAGCGCAACCGGCGTAAGAAAGCCGTTGGGTGCTGTTGTTTCACGCTCATTGAAATCTGCAACTTATGTAACCTCACTACCCGGCGCGCCTGATGGAAAGTATGTGGTTATTCAATTTTCATCCTCGTTTAAAAACAAGGCAACTGCAACAGAGACGGTGACCCCAATGCTTGATAAAGACGGGCAATGGCGGGTTTCGGGATATTATATTAAATAGGTCCACATAAGGCGACGCTCTTAACATCACGCGACTCAGCCGGTTATATTCTCAATTAAGGAATTCTGAAGGAGCCTGGATACTTTTTCCCGGATTTCCTGCCGCCAGACTTCAAACGCCGGGTCGAGAATAAACCTTTTGCCGCGCCTTGGCGGCAGCTTTAAGAACATCAACGTTAACGTCCACATAATCATAAACCCTTGCCTTTTTTTTGCCCGGTGCGGGCCGGAGCACCCTGCCTATGTATTGAAGCACCCTTCCGCTGAATTTTATGGGCGTTGTCAGAAACAACTGAGATAGATCCTTGCAATCAAACCCCTCCCCTATAAGCTGCCCTGTAGCCAGCAACACGTTGACGTCTCCCTGATTCAAACGATCGATAACCTCCCGCCGCTGATTGCCGGTAAGATCGCCGGTCAAAACTTCGCATGATATTTTATATCTATATTGCAAAAGCGACTGCAGAGTCTCACAGTGTTTTTTTCTGTCTGAAAGAACCAGACAGACGCCATCGTTGTTATATACCTCCTGTGCAACATCAGATGCGATCAGACGGTTTCTGTTATCATCCGACGTGAGTTCAGATATCATTTTGCTGTATTCATTCACGGGATCATAATACGGCTTAAAATCGGTCTCCCTGACAATAATTTCAGCAGGCAGCACATCTCCGCTTTCAATCAGACGAGTGTGATCAATCTTGTGATGCACATTTCCCAAGTGCCAGAATATCAATTTTGACAGCCGGTCACGGCGCCATGGGGTTGCCGATAGTCCGAGCATATATTTGGAATCAAAATCGGTCACCGCTTGGGTAAAGGTCCGGCTGGGACATCGATGGCATTCATCGACCAACAGAAAACCCACATTTTGAGACACATCTTCAGCACATTTATACAGTGATTGAACCAGAGCCACCGTAATTTTTTCACCCACAACCTTTTTCCCGCTGCCGATAAAACCCACGCTCTCCTCCGGGATTCCGAGAAACTCCCCTGCCCTTTCCACCCATTGATACGCCAGATCTTTGGTATGCACCACAATCAGAGCAGGCTGACGGCGACGGGCAATAATATAAAGTGCCATAACCGTTTTTCCGCTGCCGGTGGGAGCGCTCAATGTGCCGAAATCTCTTGAAAGCATGACTTTGCCCGCTTTGTGCTGGAACGGCTTTAATTGCCCGATAAAATTGAAATCCACGGGCGGCAACACCCGTCTACGATCATCAATTTCAACCGTTACCCCCCGACGTCTGCAAAGCAACAACAACTGCCGAATATACCCCTTGGGTATCCACAGGCCGCCGCCCCGGGTTTTATCATAAAATCTAAGCAGTTTTGGGGTGCCCCGGTTCCAGCGGCCCATTCTCTGATTTTCCATCCATTTGGGGTTGGGAAATGTCAGCGTATCCATGAGCTTGGCCCGGATTTCCGGGGGGATATTGGAAAGCCTGAGATTGTTTGTCAGGATGATTTTCAAAGGGACTGTCCTTGTCATATTGTTCCGTAATCTTGTCTGATATTCAATCTTTTTACCTCTCTTTTCTTATTGTAAATCCTTGCTGTGTGTCAATACATGTAAAATGTTTCTCATAATATCTTGATAATATAATTTTTGGAGCTATAATTATGCTGTTTATAAGAGGTAATTATAGAATGCCAGACCAAATAAGCTTTTGCAGGAAACATAACATGGTAACCTATACCGGTATCAATCATTTGGCAATGGTCACCGGAAACATGGACGAAACCATTCGATTCTGGAGGGATTTGCTCGGTATGCGTCTTGTGGCCGGCCTTGGGAGCAGCAAATACAGGCAATATTTTTTTGAGATATCCGAATATGACATGATTGCTTTTTTCGAGTGGCAGGATGTGGAAAAAATTCCGGAAAAGGATCACGGAGTTCCCGTTAAGGGACCTTTTGCTTTTGACCACATTTCATTAGGAGTGAAAAGTGATGACGACCTCTGGAAACTAAAGGACAAGTTTGAAGCAGCCGGAATTTGGGTATCTGAAGTCATCAACCACGGATTTATTCACTCTATCTATACCTTCGATCCCAACAACATTCCCATTGAGTTCAGCGCACCGGTGCCGGGTGTGGAAATTAGGAAACATCCTAAAATGAAGGATAGAAATCCTTCTATCTATGCCAAAGAAGGACCTGAACCTCAAGCCGGTCAATGGCCTGAACCTCAACATATAACACCTTACGAGGATCGCATTGTCTATCCCGGAGAAGGAATGATACTTGTTCAAGAATAAAAAATGACTGTTCATCATATTCATCAGCCCATAGAACCAGACAATGGGGAACATGGTGCGAATCAACGCAAGCTGTTTATTGCCTTATCAATCACCGCCATTGTCATGATCGCTGAAATAATCGGCGGCCTTCTGGCCAACAGCCTCGCCTTGCTCAGCGATGCCGGACATATGTTAACCGATATATTGGCCTTGGGCTTAAGTTTAGTTGCCATAAGGTTTGCCCAAAAACCACCCACACCCTCGAAGACTTTTGGGTTCCATCGATTGGAAATTCTGGCCGCCTTTTTTAACGGCATGCTGCTGTTTTTCATCTCTTTTTACATATTCTACGAAGCATATCATCGCCTTCTTCATCCCGAAGAAATTAAAGGCTTATTTATGCTGGTAGTTGCTTTTATAGGACTTTTAGCCAATGGGGTGGGAATACTACTTTTAAGAAAATCCGCCCATACAAGCCTGAATGTTAAGTCAGCTTTTTTCCATATAGTGGGGGATACAATTTCTTCCGGGGGAGTGATTGTGGGAGGCTTGTTAATCTTATATACAGGCTGGTATTTAGTAGACCCTTTAATTGGTATTTTTATTGGGATACTCATTCTTAGAGGAGCTTATGCTCTGATAATGGAATCAATCGATATCTTTCTGGAAGCAACCCCTAAAGATATAAACGTAGAGGAAATGTTGGATGAACTCCGTAAAATCAAAGGGGTAAAGGATGTACATCACTTACATTTATGGACAATTACCACCGGTATTAATGCCATGAGCGCCCATGTATTAATTGATGATCTACTCATCAGCAGTAGCGCTTATATATTAAAGGAAATTAAAAGCCTTCTCCATAATAAATATAGAATAGAACATAGCACTATCCAGTTTGAAAGCGAATCCTGTGGAGACGATCTCTTGCAAGATCATGTCCACAGCTAATGGGATGGAAAAACAATGGGCATTGAATTTAACGTTCTCTTTTACAGCTCTATTGCCGGCTTATCAACCATTTTGGGAATTATACTCGTAATCCTTAATGAGAGACTGGTTCTTAAATACTCCCATTATGTAAATTCCTTTGCTGCAGGGTTAATTTTGGGAGTTGCCTTTTTCCATCTATTTCCCGAATCACTGGAACTTTCTAAAAACGCGTTACTCTTTATATTAATCGGTTTTCTTGTCTTTTATTTACTGGAAAATATAATGGTGCTTCATTCGGGCTCTGAAATCCACTTTAAGGAAAAGAAGAGTTCTCGCCATGCTAAAGGCAAAGTCATGTTCTCCGGCCTTTTTTTTCACTCTTTAATTGACGGGATCATTATCGGGATAGGTTTTGAAATAGATTTTAAGTTGGGGTTGCTAACTTCCCTGGGAGTTATCGCTCATGAGCTTCCCGAAGGTGTTACCACTTTTGCTTTGCTGATTAACTCAATGGAAAGAAAAACTGCCCTGAAGCTGTCAATTGCCGTGGGTCTGGCTACTCCATTAGGCGCTCTGATCTCCCTGACTTTCATGAAGAGTCTATCCGAAGCCGTGGTGGGTTTAATGTTAGCAATAGCCGGAGGATCTTTTCTTTATATTGCTGCTTCCGATCTGATTCCGGAAACCCATGAAGAAAAGGGATTTGTAAATGCAGGATTTCTGCTTATAGGCGTTATCTCTTTATATTTATTATCTAAAACCATAGGGGGATAAAGATTTTATGTGATAATGGAAAATTATTTTTAATTTTTTGAAAACAGAGGAAATGACATGCAACAGAGAACAAAAATTGGTATAATTATTTGTGACCGTTACCGCAGGTGTGCCGGTGGAAAGTGTTTCAGATCATTACAAAACAGAGAAGGAGCATTTGCTCGTTACCGTGATATTGAAGTTGACGTCGTGGGGTATACCACCTGCGATGGGTGTCCGGGTGGAAATATTGAATATGCTGGAGAGGAAATGAAGAAAAACGGCGCAAAAATTATACATCTTGCCACCGGGTTAGTCGTAGGATATCCTCCATGTCCTCATCTTGTATATTTTCATGATTTTATAAAGACACGATACGGCCTTGAAGTGGTTTACGGCACTCACCCAATACCTCAAAAATATATTCATGTTCATGAGCAATTAGGAACATGGGATGATCCTGAGTGGAAAAAAATTATTCAACCCACATTAACGGATGAAAAAACCCGTTTGGCTTATGACTGACCCAGAAGTTAAAAATTGAACGGGCACTACAGTAACAAACCGGACGTTTTACCAAAGCGTCAGGCACTAAATAGGAAAAAAATGATAACGTTATTAGATTATGGCGCCGGCAATGTCAGAAGTGTCATCAATGCAATAGAAAGTTTGGGGCAAAAAGTTAAAGTTGTCTCCGGCATTGATGATTTGCTGTCTGCTGAAAAGCTTGTTTTTCCCGGGGTAGGCAATTTCGGGAGTATGATGCGGATTCTAAATGATAAAAATTATGTTGATGCATTAAAAGATTATCTGCTTTCAGACAGGCCATTTCTTGGCATATGTTTGGGATTGCATGCTTTGTTTGAAAAAAGTGAGGAAGCTCCGGATACTAAAGGACTGGGTTTCATACCCGGGCATGTAAAAAAGTTCGATATAAATCTTTCTGTCCCACATATTGGATGGAACGGCGTCAATATAAAAAAACCATCCCGGATATTCAACGGGTTGCGCGGTGATGAGAAATTTTACTTTGTACATTCATTTTACGTTGTACCCGATGACAAATCCGATGTTTTAACGACAACCAACTATGGCGTAGAGTTTGTCAGCGGCATTCAAAAAGGAAATATCACGGCAACCCAATTCCATCCGGAAAAAAGTGGAGCTGCGGGAATAAACCTTCTGAAGAATTTTCTTGAGCCCGGCAGTGAAAAAAAGGCAATCACACATGTTTTAACAGAAACCAGACTGTCAAAAAGAATAGTTGCATGCCTAGATGTCAGATCAAACGACCGGGGAGACCTGGTTGTTACAAAGGGCGACCAATATGATGTCAGAGAAAACGGGAATGTAAGAAATCTCGGCAAACCTGTTGAACTCGCAAGGACATATTATGAACAAGGTGCTGATGAGATTACCTTCCTTAATATTACAGGATTCAGAGATTTTCCACTGGAAGATATCCCCATGATGGACGTATTAAAACAAACTTCCAAAAATGTTTTTGTTCCATTAACCATCGGAGGAGGCATTAGAGATTATATTGATAAGCACGGCAGGAAATATACCGCATTGGAAGTCGCAACCGAATATTTCAGATCAGGCGCTGATAAGATTTCCATAGGAAGCGATGCGGTCTTAATCGCGGAAGCGTATTTAAGAACAGGCAAAAAAACCGGTAACAGCTCAATTGAACAAATATCCAAAGTTTACGGCGCACAAGCCATTGTCATATCAATCGATCCAAAGAGAGTTTATGTATCATCGCCGGATCAGACAACTCACCAGGTGATAAAAACAGAGAAAAAAGGTCCCTTGGGAGAAGAGTATTGCTGGTATCAATGTACCATCAAAGGGGGAAGAGAGAGCAGAGACCTGGATGCGATAACACTTGCACAAGTCTGCGAAACATTAGGCGCCGGAGAAATACTCTTAAATTGCATAGATAAAGACGGGACGGATTCCGGTTATGATATTGAGTTGATAAATGCCGTTAAAAATGCCGTAACAATTCCCGTAATCGCATCAAGTGGCGCGGGCTGCGTTGAACATTTCTACGAGGTATTTAGGAAAACAAAAGCCGAATCCGCGCTGGCAGCCGGCATATTTCATAGAAAAGAAGTTTCTATACCCGAGGTAAAAAATTATCTGAGCCACAAGGTGGAAACCCGGCTGCTAAAAAATAATCAAAAAAAGGCGTGATCATACAATCATACAAAATTTATTGCATTTTATAACATCAAATGTAATACATTAAGATGAGTTTTTCATTACAAACACTTAATCAAAGAGGGAAAAAATATGGCCATAATCACGATCAGCAGGGATTATGCTTCAGGCGGGAGGAAACTGGGGCGGTTGCTTGCCAAAAGACTCGGCTATCATTATGTTGACAAATCTCTTTTCCAAAAAATAGCCGAAGATCTCAATGTCTCGGAAAGAACCCTGGAGTCCTTTGAAAAGAGCAGAGAATACAGAATATCTAACTCGTTCGCAAAATTATTCAGCCAAAGCTACATTCAGCGAATTGTGGGACACGATAAAAGCGTTATCGAAGAGAAAGAATATCAGACCAGCTTAAAAAATCTTATTTTGAAAACCGCCGAAGATGATGATGTGGTGATT
>JBARSG010000536.1:0-2539 GCA_049644625.1 Desulfobacterales bacterium
ACCAGTATGTCAATTATTATCTATCCAATATTCTAATTGTAAATTATTTATTCTTCTTTTCTCGCTTTGCCTGTTTCTTCTCTTTATCAGTTTTTTGGGGCTTTTTCTTATCGATTTTTTTAGTATCTCTTGATTTTGACATATGCTTTACCTCCGGCAAATTTACATAAAAGCAATTAATTACGCTGTTATCAGTTTACTATATGTATCTGAAAATGCAACTATTGAGATGAGGGTCAAGGCAACCAAATGATATATTTATATTATAGGTAAAAACACCCTTATTTTGGGCGGGCTTGGGGAGGATTGCATCATGCATCGTAAGACCGTTCACGACACACCCATGGGGAAGACCGTGATGCGCTGGCTGGCTCTGATCATTTTTCGATTTACGGGCTGGAAACCGGCGGGGAAAAGACCGTACATCTCCAAATACGTCATCATAGCGGCACCGCACACCTCCAATTGGGATTTTTTTTACACCATCTGCCTGGCGTTCATCCTTGAAATCAAGCCCTTCATCATGATGAAGGCCGCCTGGTTCCGCTGGCCGATGGGCCCTTTTCTCAGATGGTTGGGAGCCATTCCCGTCGATCGCTCCAAATCAACCGATGTTGTGGCACAGTCGATACAGGCCTTTCGTGCACATCCACGAATGGTCCTGGTGGTTCCTCCTTCCGGAACCCGCAGGAAAGTCATGTACTGGAAAACCGGCTTTTACCATATCGCCAAGGGGGCGAATGTCCCCATCGTGCTGGGTTATCTGGATTACCGACGCAAGGTTGGGGGTATCGGGCCGGTCGTTCACCCGACCGGAAATATGGAAGCGGATATGAAAATCATTCAGGACTTTTACGCCGGCATCGCAGGTAAATATCCCAAAAAGGCGCGCAGCTCTCTTGCGCCGGCGGGATAATTGAATATTGAAAGGACTGAAAGGGTGTAAATAATGATTGAAAAGCCTTGTCTTGTGAAATATGCTGGTGAATAGTGTAAATAATTTGCCTGGCCCCTTTAAATACTTTAAATACCAACGGGAAAAAGGTAGTCAGTCAAGTGAATTTATCCACTTCCACATAATTCCAGTTCTTCGGAAATAAAATTATCCCAATTTATGACGGTAATGTTCTTCTGCAACTGTCGTCTGTTTGTCCTAACACCCAAGACAAACGCGGGGACAGATGGATTATCGTCTACAAAACTCTTCAATCCTGCAAGTTTTTCATTGACAATGTTTTGAGATGATTTGATTTCCAGGGCACAGATTATTCGATTACCAGTAGTTAGCAGAACGTCCACTTCAGCCCCGTGGTTAGTGCGCCAATAATAAAGCTGACAATCCAGTCTCTTATAATAAATGGAAGCCATAAGCTGGCAGATCACAAACTGTTCAAAACGGCGCCCGAAAATTTTAGGATTCAGTTGATCCGTCAATGTATGGGCAAGTGCATTAGTTACCCCGGTATCAAAAAAATAGTAGCGGGGGTGAGAAACCAGCCTCCTTCGTTCACTTTTGGTCCAGGCGGGAAGTTTGAAGGCCAGGAATGTATCTTCGAGAATCTGGTAGTATTCTTTAACCGTTTTTATCGACACTGAACATTCTCTTGCAATATTATTGAAATTAACGGTTTCACCGTCATTTGCCGCAGCAATATCCATAAGTTGCGCAAAAGGTCCGATGTTGCGGACCAACCCCTCGGCTGCAATTTCTTCTTTTAGATAGGTTTCAGTATAAGATCTTAAAAACTCTTGTGAGTCTTCTTCACGAGATCCCCATAATACAGGAAGAGTTCCTATTTTAAGGGCCTTATCAAGATCAAATTGGCCCCCGAGTTCAGTAAAAGTTAAAGGAAACAGGTGGTAGGTATATGCCCTGCCAGCGAGAAGATTCGCGCCTCCTCTGCGCAATTTGCGGGCACTGGAACCTGTCAGGATGAACCTGATTCCTTTGGATTCAATCAGTTCATGAACTTCATCTAACAGGGCGGGAATCTTCTGGATTTCATCAATTATGCACAATGGATTGTCATATCGTTTTAGGTGGGCAAGAATTTCTTCGCGTACCCTTCCAGGGTTTTTTGCGTAGTTCAAAAAATTCCTTTGGGGCAGCAGATCGATGTAAAGGTCTTTGCGGCTGATCAAAGATTTGACAAAGGTGCTTTTGCCTGTCTGGCGTGGGCCAAAGAGAAAATAGCTTTTTGATTTAACGGGATTTATCTCTCTTTTAAACATAGCTCCAAAAATGTACGGTAAATTTGGAGTGATGTCAAGGTGAAACTTGATTGCAAGACAATGGGGTCAGGTCTTTATCGGTTCAAAAGCCTGATAAAAATCTGCCGGCTCTAAAGGAATTGACTCAAAAAGCATCCCTGCAAGATATCGTCGACGAAGTGGATAGTGTTTTCCGCAAAAAAGTGCTTGGAAATAATGGACCGAACTCCATTATGACTAAACATTCTATTCGGTCAAGAAAAATGAGCCAATTTCAAAACGCCCCATTTTGCCCAATGTCTGCGTCCCCGATGAGCGGGATTTGACA
>JBARSG010000537.1:0-10938 GCA_049644625.1 Desulfobacterales bacterium
CTGAAAAGCATGCTCGCTTTGAGGGGAGAAACTGGGAGTTTAATAAGGTTAGAACCACCTGCCCCCACTGCGGCGGAGGGTGTCAGATGGAGCTGTGGACCAAGGACAAAAAGGTTGTCAAGGTCTACGGGGTGGAGGAAGAGAACACCGAAAACAAAGGAAACCTTTGCGTCAAGGGAAGATTCGGTCTTGATTTCGTCCAAAGTCCGGAGCGTTTGAAAAAACCGCTGATCAAGAAAAACGGAAAATTTGAAGAAGCGGAATGGGTCGAGGCACTGAATCTCGTGGCAAACAAATTTCAGGAAATAAAAAATGCCCACGGCCCCGATGCCCTGGCAGGGATTGCTTCTTCAAAATCCACGAACGAAGAATGCTACCTCTTCCAAAAATTCATACGCACCTGTTTTGGCACGAACAATGTCGATTTTTGTACCCGGCTTTGCCATACGCCCAGTGCAGTGGCGCTCTCCCGGGCTTTCGGAGGCGGGGCCATGACAAATTCCATGAGCCTGGTCGAGCACGCCGATGTTCTACTGGTTGCCGGTTTGAACCTCACGGAAATGTATCCCGTTTTCGCCAGCGCCATGAAAAAACGGGTCATGTCCGGCAATCTCAAGTTAATCATCATTGATCCGCGAAGAACAGAAACCGCGGAATACGCAGACGTCTGGCTCAACCCCCGCATTGGAACAGATATTGTCTGGATAAACGGCATGCTCCATGTGATACTCAATGAAGGTCTCTACGATCGTGAATTCATAGAGAACAGAACCGAAGGATTCGAGAACTTAAAAGACATCGTCTCTAAATATACCCCGGCCAGGGTGGAGGAAATTTCAGGAATTCCCGAGGCCAAAATCAAAGAAGCGGCACGGCTCTACGGAAAAGCCCGCAGAGGGTCTATCCTTTACGGGATGGGGATAACCCAGCACATACACGGGACGGACAACGTCGGGGGGCTCTGCAACCTGGCGCTTTCCACCGGTAACATCGGAAAACATGGAACCGGCCTTAACACCATCGCAAAACAAAACAACGGTCAGGGCGCCGGCGACATGGGGTGTTTGCCCCCTATCTATCCTGGCGGTCAACCGGTCTCCAATCCGGCGGTTCAGGAGAAATTTGAGAAGGCGTGGGGGGTAAATCTCTCGCCAAAACCGGGAATTACCGAGGCAAACATGCTCCTTGACGAAAATGGAATCAAGGGGCTTTACGTGATGGGCGGAAACCCCATGCGGAGCGGCCCCAATATTTCCCGTATTCAAAATGTCCTGGAAAATCTGGATTTCATGGTGGTTCAGGATATGTTTTTGACTGAAACCGCCAAGATCGCCCATGTGGTTCTCCCGGCCTGTTCCTTTGCCGAAAAAGATGGAACATTTACCAATACGGCCCGGTTTATCCAAAGAGTGCGTAAGGCCTTCGAGCCTATAGCCGAAAGCAGACCCGATTGGGAGATTATCTGTGATCTGAGCCAAAAAATGGGCTACACCATGTCCTACGGGCATCCCAGAGATATTATGGATGAAATCACTTCATTGACGCCCCCTTACGGGGGGATCTCGTACCGCCGGTTAGGAAAAGGAGGCCTTCGCTGGCCGTGTCCTCAAAAAGACCATCCCGGAACCCGTTATCTTTGGGCCGAAACGTTCAACACCCCAAGCGGTAAAGGCATGTTTTTTTCGGCAGACTACAAGGCCCCCGCCGAATCGCCGGACAAAGAGTACCCTTTCATCTTAACTACGGGAAAAGATCTTTATCATCTCCATACGGGTTCCTATACGCGTAACTCTGTGGCGCTTTTCAATCTGTCCCCTGAAGACGTCCTGGAAATCCATCCGTCAGACGCAGATCGAGTCCAAGTAAAAAACGGAGAGGAAATCCACGTCCGTTCTCGAAGGGGCTCAATGAAGATTCATACCAGGGTGACGGATCGGGTTCCGGAGGGAACGGTTTTCACCACCCTCCATTCCGACGAGGTAGCGGTCAATGCGCTGACCATCGATGCTCTCGACCCCATGGCCAAGACCCCTGAGCTCAAACTTTGTGCCGTGAGATTAGAAAAGACAGCCTAAAATTCAAAAAATAAACGTCCAACATCGAACATTGAACGTCGAACGTCGAATAATGATGTCGCTCCGCTCCTCAAATTATTCTAAAATCGAATGACAAACAAATATTCAACAGCTATTTCTTTTTCTATTCAGCCGGTTTGATACTCGTAATAAAAATTTTAATTAATTCTTCTGGTTCCTCAAAATATTATTGAGGAGTTCAAGCTGTTTCAAATTATTGGTACCTTCTAAAATCACCATTCACTGTTCAAGATTGGTTTTTTCATTGAACATTCGATGTTGGACGTTCGATGTTGGATGTTCATTTTTTGGAAAGGAGATCTTTTAATATTTCGTTTACAATTTTCGGATTGGCCTTCCCTTTTGTCTCTTTCATGACCTGACCCACGAAAAAGCCGAAAAGCTTTGTTTTGCCGTTTTGGTAGTCTGTCACTTCCTTTGAGCACTCTTCCAGGACCTTTACTACAACCGCTTTGATGGCGGACTCATCCGTAACCTGGACCAGCCCCTTTGCTTTCACGATTTCTTTGGGCGCTCTGCCGGTTTGAGCCATTTCATCAAATACGGTCTTTGCAATTTTGCCGCTGATAATATTATCTTCAATCAGTTTAAGAAGTTGGGCGAGATTTCCGGGGGAAATCGGCGACTCGGTAATTTGCTTGCCCCGGGCGTTTAAAAGGCCCAGCAATGATCCCATGATCCAGTTGCTGACCGGCTTGGGATTTGGAAATTGTGTAACACATTCCTCAAAATAGTCTGCAAGCTCGTGGCTCGATGTCAGAAAACCGGAATCGTATGAAGGAAGACCGTATTCATCCATAAAGCGCTTCTTTTTTTCATCCGGAAGTTCGGGAAGTCTTTTTCTGATCGAATCGATCCAGTCATCGTCTATAACCAGCGGCAAAAGGTCGGGGTCCGGAAAGTAGCGGTAGTCATGGGCCTCTTCCTTACCCCGCATGGATATGGATTTGTTTTTAACAGGGTCCCACAACCGGGTCTCCTGAATGACCTGGCCGTGGTCTTCTAAAATTTCTTTTTGCCGGTTGATCTCAAAACAAAGCGCACTTTCAACATGCTTGAATGAGTTTAGGTTTTTTATTTCTGTTCGGGTCCCCAGGGTCTCAGATCCTTTTTGCCGTATGGATATGTTGGCGTCACATCGGAAACTTCCTTCTTCCATGTTGCCGTCGCTGATTCCGAGATAGCGGACAATGGATCTGAGATGCCGCAGATAAGCCCCGGCTTCTTCAGGCGTCCGTATGTCCGGTTCACTTACGATTTCGATCAAGGGTACTCCGGTACGGTTGAAATCTACCTTGCTCAACGGGCGGTCAGGATCATGGGACAGCTTGCCTGCGTCTTCTTCCATGTGTATCCGGGTAATACCGATCCTTTTTTGATTGCCGTTTATTTCTATCTCAATAAATCCGTTTTCGGCAATCGGCAGTTCATACTGGGAAATCTGGTATCCTTTCGGAAGGTCGGGATAGAAATAGTTTTTGCGGGCAAATCTACTCTCCCGGTTGATCATACAGTTTGTTGCAAGGCCCATGCACAGGGCATACTCGACAACCTTTTTATTGAGAACCGGCAGTACGCCGGGCATACCCAGGCAAACCGGGCAGGTATGCGTATTGGGCGGCGCCCCGAATGATGTTGAGCAGCTGCAGAAAATCTTTGTTTTCGTCTTAAGCTGAGCGTGAACTTCAAGCCCGATTACAGATTCATAAGTCATTTTTAATCCTTGCGTTTTGACGGTTTCTTTGATGGTCTGTGGCAACACATTCGCTAAACATAAAATTCTGAACCAAAGCAAAAAATTAGTCAAGCCATATTTAAAACCTGACTGCAAACCTCTCTATCTTCAAAAATATGTCGACAATAAAACGATTTGATATTACATAAATACCATAAAAATCATCAGTATTATATGTATAGTCCAGCTGGGTTGGTAGGCGAGCTCGCATGGCAGGCGGGTCTGCGAAAATCTGCTTGCCCCGTAGCTCTGGCAGATGGTACTGGGGCGTCCTACTTAATGATAAAGGAATATAATGAAATTTTTACTGTGTGTGCTCGGAATGGTGATGGTCGTGGAAGGTCTTCCATATTTTGCATTTCCGGCAAAGATGAAGTTGGTTTTAGAAAAAGTCCTTGAACTGACGGATAAGTCTTTGCAAAAATTCGGTCTTGTACTTATGCTCGCGGGAATTTTGCTGGTATATCTGGGAAAAAGATAGCCCTTATGTTTTTATTGAACGATTACAACTACGATCTGCCCGATGACCTCATTGCCCAAAAACCGGCAGATCAACGGGACCGTTCAAAACTTCTATTTCTGCATAAGGAAATCGGCAAATTGTCCCACCATAAATTTTATGAAATTTATGATCTCCTTTTGCCAACGGATTTACTGGTTTTAAACAACACCCAGGTGATTCCGGCACGACTTTTCGGGAAAAAGGATACCGGGGGCAAGGTGGAAGTTTTTATCCTTGATTACCCCGGCGGGCGTAAAAACCCTGGGCATAACGAACTTGTTTTAAGATGCCTGATTAAAGCCTCAAAAAGACCGAAAAACGGTACGCCGTTATTTTTTGGCCGGGGATTGCAAGCCAAAGTTGTCAACTATCAAGAAGGATTTTATAATGTAAGATTTTCATCTAATGATAATTTTGAAAGTCTCCTTGACAGAATAGGACACGTTCCGTTGCCCCCGTATATTAAACGGAACGATTGTAAGGATGACAGGACATCTTACCAGACCGTTTATGCTTCGCAAAAAGGTGCAGTTGCCGCACCCACGGCGGGACTCCATTTTTCGAAAAAACTCCTTAAAAAAATATCAGAAAAAGGGGTCAGGATCGTTACAGTTACATTGCACGTGGGTTACGGTACGTTTTTGCCGGTCAGGGTATCGGATATAAGAGATCACAAAATCCATTCTGAGTGGTACTCTATTTCCAAAGAGACTGCCGATGTTATAAACCGTTCCAAAACAAAAGGCAGACGCATCATTGCCGTGGGTACGACGTGCGTACGGGCACTGGAGTATGCTTCGGATGACGGAGGGAACGTTGCTCACGGTAGCGGAAGCTGCGATCTTTTCATTTATCCCGGGTACAGGTTTAAGGTTGTAGATGCAATGATTACGAATTTCCATCTTCCCAAATCAACTCTTTTAATGCTTGTATCCGCTTTTGCGGGTCGGGAAAACATATTGAATGCATACCGGACGGCCATAGATAAAAAATACAGGCTGTTCAGTTATGGGGATGCCATGTTTATTGCATGATTCATGCTCAAATTAAAAGTCTCGAAAATTCTACAAATTACATGTCCAATTTCAAAATAGTTGCAACATCTGACACCACACGGGCAAGGGCCGGCGTCTTACAGACAGCTCACGGTGAGGTAGAGACCCCCGTTTTTATTCCGGTGGGAACGCTTGGCACGATAAAATCCCTGTCACCCGAAGAGCTTATTGGGTGCGGGACCCAAATCGTTCTGGGAAACACCTATCATCTGTACCTCAGACCCGGATGCGATGTTATCCGCCGTTTTGCCGGCCTCCACAATTTTATGCACTGGGATCGGCCTATTTTAACGGACAGTGGCGGCTTTCAGGTCTTTTCCCTGGCTAAACTTGGAAAGATTACCGATCAAGGCGCTTTTTTTCAGTCCCATATCGATGGATCAAGTCATTTACTGACGCCTGAAAAGTCGGTTGAAATACAGCTTTGTCTCGGATCGGACATCATCATGTGCCTTGACGACTGCATCAAATACCCTGCAAGCCGTGAACATACCCAAGAGGCACTTGATCTTACCACCCGCTGGGCAAAAAGATGTAAAAATGCTTTGCAAGAAGGCATCGGGTCTTTAGATCTAACCGTTTCAAAGCCCCCTTCCCTTTTCGGTATCGTTCAGGGGGGCATGTTTAAGGACCTTAGAAAACGTTCAGCGGAGAATTTATCTGAAATCACTTTCAGCGGTTATGCCATAGGTGGGCTCAGCGTGGGTGAACCAAAGGAGATCATGTTTGAAATTGCTGATTTTACGCTGCCCATACTTCCGGATAATAAGCCTAAATATATCATGGGTACCGGAACTCCTGAAGATCTTGTAGAGCTTGTGGCCCTTGGGGCGGATATGTTCGATTGCGTCATCCCCACAAGGAACGCTCGAAACGGCCAAATGTTTACAAAAAAAGGCGCCATAAATATTTGCAATGCACGTTTTAAGTATGATACCAAACCTATCGAGCCCGGATGTACCTGTTACACATGCCAAAATTATTCCAGGGCTTACCTGCGACACCTTTACATGGCAAAAGAACTGCTTGCATATCGTTTAAATACGATTCATAATATTTATTATTATATGAACCTGATGGGGCACATGCGAACGGCGATATGCCGAAACAAATTTGATGAATTTAGAAAAGCTTTTTATGAAGGCAAATAAATAAAAGGGAGGGTATCATGAGAGAAAAAATTCAGGCGGTAATAGACAAAATCAGGCCGATGCTTCAGGCTGATGGGGGTGATGTGGAACTTGTCGATGTAGAAGACGGCGTGGTCAAAGTCAGGTTGCAGGGAGCATGTGCCGGATGTCCCATGTCCCAGATGACCCTTAAGAACGGAATTGAAAGATTTCTAAAAAAGGAAATCCCGGAGGTAAAGTCCGTGGAACGGGCAGACTAAAACGAATGTGAGACCGGGCTAAAATTTAACCTTTGCTGGAAATTTTTACAGAAAGAGCTTGCAAGCCATACCTTAATAAATATATATTTTTTGGTCACAATTTTGTGTCAAATTAAAGTGTTCAAATGACCATAGCAAAGCATATCGAAACCATTATATCCGGATCTTCCTGGATACGTAAAATGTTTGAAGAGGGCGCCCGCCTTAAGGCTGAGCATGGCGCTGAGAACGTATATGATTTCAGCCTGGGAAACCCGAATCTGGAGCCTCCGGAAAAATTCCGGGCGGCACTCAAGGATGCCGCAGCGTCCTCGGATTCAGGGATTCATAGTTATATGCCAAATACCGGATATCCGCATGTTCGCAAGTCTGTGGCTGATTATCTTTGCGGCGAACAGAAGGTACAGGTTACCGAAAATGAGGTGATCATGACCTGCGGCGCATCCGGTGCTCTGAACGTTATTCTGAAAGCGATCCTCGATCCCGGTGATGAGGTGATCACTCCGGCTCCTTTTTTTGTTGAATATAGATATTATGTGGACAACCATGGCGGAAACCTTAAAACCGTAATCACAAAACCGGATTTTAATCTGGACATTGACGCCGTTTCCGCTGCGATAACTCAAAAGACCCGGGCCGTTCTTATAAATTCCCCGAACAATCCTACCGGGCAGGTATATTCAAAAGAGAGTCTTAATGATCTCGGAGCCCTCTTAACTGAAAAGGGAAAAGATCTGAATCGGACCCTATATCTTATTGCAGATGAACCCTATCGCAAGATCGTTTACGACGGACAAAAAGTCCCAAGTATCTTTCAAATTTACACTGAGAGCATCATTGCTACGTCATATTCAAAGGATATTTCCATTCCCGGGGAACGTATCGGTTATTTGGCGGTTAACCCCGAAGCTTGTTTTAAAAAAGAGCTTATCGGCGGCATGGCACTGGCCAACAGAATCCTCGGATTTGTCAATGCTCCGGCTCTGATGCAGCGGGTTGTGGCATCAGTTCAGGGGGCGAGCGTGGATATCTCAGCGTATGCCCGGAAAAGAGAACTCCTGTGTAAGGGTCTGGAGGATTGTGGCTACGATTTCTTCAGACCGGCAGGTGCGTTTTACCTTTTCCCCCGAACGCCGGTTCCTGATGATGTAACATTCGTACAGGCGCTTCAGGAGGAATTGATCCTTACTGTCCCGGGCAGCGGTTTTGGCGGACCCGGTCATTTCAGAATCGCCTTCTGCGTGGCCGATGAAACCATAATAAATGCCATGCCCGGATTTAAACGGGTCATGGAAAAATTTAGAAATTGATTTGTTCCAAAGAGCTAAACTGTTACCAACTATTTATTTTTCAATCGTCAATTTTCAATCATCAATTATAAAAGGAGGGTTTTATGAAAATATTAAAAATAGACCATCTCGGAATAGCCGTAAACAGTATCGAAGACGGTAAAAATTTTTGGACAGATGCGCTCGGGCTTGAATTTGAAGGTTCCGAAACCGTTGAAGAGCAGAAAGTTACCACGGCTTTTTTCCCGGTGGGAGAAAGTGAAGTGGAACTTCTTGAATCCACTGCACCGGACGGACCAATCGCTAAATTCCTGGAAAAAAAGGGCCAGGGAATTCATCACGTTGCGTTTCGAGTGGAGAATGTTGAAGAGGCCCTGGCAGAATTAAAGGAAAAAGGAATACGGCTGATTGACGAAAAACCCAGAATGGGCGCCGGCGGCGCAAAAATCGCTTTTTTGCACCCCAAAGCCACGAACGGCATTCTGGTTGAACTTTGTGAAAGATAATTTATTAGCACCTAAACTCTGATTTCTTTTGTTTTTGTGTCAAAAAATCAAATTACAAAACACAAATAAATCTCAATGACCAAAAAAACAAATGACAAACCATTGGTTTTGGATCTTATTTGGAATTTGGAGCTTGTAGTTTGGAATTTATTTGAGATTTGATGCTTGTGATTTGTTATTTCCGGTTTATCAGGCTTAAAAATTAAGGTTTTATTATAAGAATTAGGTGCATAGTAAATCAAGAGAAAAAAAGGAGGACGCCATGTCTAAAAATCCTGATGTACAAGAATGGACAGAGCTCGCCACCAAACAACTGAGAGGGAAACCGCTTGAGTCTCTTAACTGGGAGACGGATGAAGGCATATTGGTAAAGCCCCTGTATACCGCAGAAGACCTTGAGGGGATGGAGCACCTGAACACCCTGCCGGGTTTTGCACCCTATGTTCGGGGCCCCATGGCCACCATGTATTCGGGAAGGCCCTGGACCATCCGGCAGTATGCCGGTTTTTCTACAGCCAAAGAGTCGAATGAATTTTACAGAAAGAACGTGGCTGCCGGTCAGACCGGACTTTCGGTGGCGTTTGATCTTGCAACCCACAGGGGATATGACTCGGATCATCCCAGGGTGGTGGGCGATATCGGCAAGGCCGGTGTTCCCATCGATTCTGTTGAGGATATAAAAATCCTTTTCGATCAGATTCCCTTGGACAAGATGACGGTTTCCATGACCATGAACGGCGCGGTTCTGCCGATTATGGCCGGCTACATCGTGGCGGCCGAAGAACAGGGCGTAAAGCATGAACAACTGGGAGGCACTATTCAAAACGATATTTTAAAAGAATATCTGACCCGAAACACGTACATCTATCCTCCGGAACCCTCCATGAGGATCGTATCCGATATCATTGGATTCTGTTCCAAAAACATGCCCAAGTACAATACCGTCAGCATCAGCGGGTATCATATGATGGAAGCAGGCGCCAACTCTGTTCTGCAAACCGCATTTACACTGGCAGACGGGCTGGAGTATGTCAGGGCCGCTCTGGCGGCCGGACTTGATATCGACAAGTTTGCGCCGCGTCTGTCCTTTTTCTTCGGGGTCGGGATGAACTTTTTCATGGAAATTGCCATGTTAAGAGCCGCCCGTTTTCTGTGGCACGAAATCATCAGCCAGTTCAACCCCACAAATCCGAAATCTACGATGTTACGGACCCATGTTCAGACATCGGGCTGGAGCCTGACCGAACAGGACCCGTATAACAACATCATTCGAACCACCCTTGAGTGTCTGGCTGCAGCCCTGGGCGGAACTCAGTCTTTGCATACCAACTCTTTTGATGAGGCGGTAAGTCTTCCTACGGCTCTTTCCTCCCGGATTGCCAGAAACACTCAAATTATTGTCCAGGAAGAATCCCAAATTTGCCATGTGGTTGATCCTTTGGGAGGATCTTACTATGTTGAGGCGCTGACCGGTGGTATCATCAACGAGGCCAGAAAGATCATGGATGAGGTTGAGAAACTTGGCGGAATGGCCAAAGCCATTGAAACCGGGATGCCCAAGATGCGGATCGAAGAATCGGCAGCCAGGAAACAGGCCCGCATTGATCAGGGCAAAGACGTCATTGTGGGTGTCAACAAATATCAGATTGAAGAGGAACCCCTGGAAGGTCTTCTTGAAGTTTCCGAGGCTGTGCGTGATGAACAGATCGCAAGATTAAAAGAGATCAAAGCAAAACGGGACAATGATGAAGTCCGGAGGACTCTGGAAGCCATAATAAACGCCTGCGATTCCGGTGGAAACCTGCTGGAAGCCTGTCTTCCGGCAGTGCGGGCACGAGCCACGGTTGGAGAAATATCAGACGCCATGGAAAAGGTTTTCAACCGTTACGTGGCCACGACCCAGTGTATATCCGGAGCATATGCTGAAGAGTATGCTGACAGCGAAATATTTACGGCCGTTCGCAAAAGAACCGATGAATTCCAGGAAAAGCACGGGCGAAGACCGCGAATACTGGTGACAAAAATGGGCCAGGACGGTCATGACCGAGGGATTAAGGTGATCGCAACCGCTTTTGCAGACCTGGGGTTTGACGTGGACATCGGTCCCATGTTCCAGACACCTGAAGAAGCTGCCCAGATGGCTTTGGAGAACGATGTTCATGTTGTGGGGGTATCGAGTCTGGCGGCCGGGCATAAGGCCCTGGTTCCGCAACTTATTGAAGCTCTTAAAGAAAAAGGCGGCCAGGATATCAATGTTGTTGTGGGAGGCGTCATTCCGCCGGCGGATTACGATTTTCTGTATCAGGCCGGAGCCAAGGGCGTGTTCGGTCCCGGAACCGTGGTTACCGATTCCGCAAACAAAGTA
>JBARSG010000538.1:0-7540 GCA_049644625.1 Desulfobacterales bacterium
GAAGTTACATAAAATCCAGATAACTACTTCAGCAGTCGGGGTGTTTTTCTTATAAAGCTTTGTAAATAGTGTAATGAATGATCAGCAGCGAAATCATACTCTGTTTGAATACATTAGGGATCGTTAAGATAGAACAGCGGTATTTTGGGTTCGTAATTAAAAGGCGTTAAGCGAGTAGTCATATAACCTATTTATTTAAAGCCATATTTTCTGTTCTTTCTTTACGAACCCTTATGTATGAGTTTGTATGATGTAGTCGCTGATTATTCATGGAGCTATTCAACCGAAAAAACTCCCCGACCTATCATTTAGCTATAAGGATGTAATTTTCTCTATAACCGCCTTTTTCCGAAGCCCTTCAATGTACTCCTTGAGTTCTCTCTCTGTTTTTTCTTTCTTTAAATACTGACCAATTTTATCTTTTACGTCATCATAACCGACAACCGATGCCGGTTTCTTATCTACAACTTTAATCAAATGGTATCCGAAGCGCGTTTCAACGATATCGCTGACTTCACCTGTTTTTAATTTAAATGCAACATCTTCAAAGGGTTTCACCATTTTTCCGCGTTCAAAATAACCGAGATCGCCGCCCTTAATATTGCTCGGACATTCTGAAATCTCTTTGGCAAGCACGGCAAAATCTTCGCCAACCTTCAGCCTTTTTTGGGCCTCTTGGAGTTTTGCCCTTTTTTCATCTTTTACGGACGGTTCGGCCTGGGAATCAACCTTGATTAAAATATGACTGGCTCTTACCTGCTCGGATTTCTTGAAGGACTTTGGATGGGTATCGTAAAATGTCCTTATCTCTTGATCAGGAATGACAATCGGCGCCATGATCTGGTTATCAATGAGCTTATTGATGACATGGCCTCGTTCAAGACTTGATTGAAGTTCAGCTTCAGTAAGACCGGATTCACCCAAGGCTTTTTTAAAATCAGCATCATTGGCAAATCCTTGTTTAATCTTTTTAAGATCCGTGGCAATCGCTTCGGTTTCAACAGTGATGCCCTTTTTTCGGCTCTCCTGAAACAGCAGCTCTTCGTCAATCATATCTTCCACAATATCCATTTTGATTTGAGCCAATCTATCATCGGGAATTTGCTGTCCCTGCCGTAAAATATGCTGTTTTACCTGATTTAATTTCCGGTCAAACTCGACTTTGGTAATCACGATTCCGTTAACCACGGCCAGTTTCTCAACCATCGGTTCCTTTTCCTCCGAAAAGGCCGTAACCACAGATAGCATTAGAAGCAATATTGCCCCGAAATGCAGGACCGGCATTTTGTTTAAAAGAGTCATTAAAAATCTCCTTCTGTAGTTGATGAATTCGTAAAAGCAAGAATTCATCACGTTTTAGGTTTTAAGATCTAAGTTTAAAAAACCAAAATCAAAGCGGGTGCTTTTTCAGAAAATCCTTAATCATCGGAATAATTCTGCCTGCCGCATCTTCGAGAACATAATGTCCCGCATCTTTAAATGCATGAACCTCTGCATTTGGGAAACGGCGCCGCCACTCGGCAAGGT
Organism: Desulfobacterales bacterium; assembly: GCA_049644625.1. GTDB lineage: Bacteria > Desulfobacterota > Desulfobacteria > Desulfobacterales > UBA11574 > S5133MH16. Next base: position 1,528 of record JBARSG010000538.1, read on the forward strand.
ATGTGGAGTCAAAAACAAAATCGTGCTCGCCCCAGCAGATAAGCATGGGGATCTGGCTGAGTTTATACAGGTTTTCATCAACATACTTGACAAGGCCATAACTTGGATCCTTCTCGCTGACGGGAATATCCTGAACAAACTTTAATGTTGCAATCCGGTTATGCCAACTGTTGTACGGAGCGATGAGGCCTAATTTAACATCTTTTTTTAGCCCTTTATAAGAGGCCATATAGAGCGCACCACAGGCAAACAGATTAAATCCTTGTACCGCCAGGATCGCTAAAGGCGTGATATTCCTCACCAGCCTAAGTCTTATGGGAAGCGTTTTCCCCTTGGGCGGAAGAAAGGCGGCGGTATTCATAATCACGATTCGACCGATCCTTTGAGAGTATGTTACCGCATAGACCATACCGATCATCCCGCCCCAGTCGTGGAGCACCAGTGTAATTTTCTCCTTAACCTCAAGGTGTTCAAGAAAACTTTCCAAATCACGGACACGGCTTTTTAATCTGTAATCGTATTGTTTAATACCGGGTTTGTCAGACAGGCCGCACCCGATATGATCCGGCGCTATGGTGCGGTATCGATCTGACAACTCCAGGATCAGCTTGCGAAAATAGAAAGACCAGGTTGGATTTCCGTGAATCATAACAACAGGATCACCGGTTCCCTGGTCCAGGAAATGATACTTCAGACCGTTTATTCCCATGTAATGGGACGTAAACGGGTAAAGATGATAAAAGTCAGAAATATTAACTGGTCTGTTTTTTTTCACTTATCAGAAACCCAATACCCGAATTCTTACCACTTTATTCCCAGCATCAGGCAGTTCAGGCCGCTGCCGATACCGAAAAAACCAACAAGATCATTTTTAACCAGAAACTCCCGTTCCTCGGCGATTGCAGCCGTGATGGGGAGGGATACCGTGCCGATGTTCCCGAGGTGTTTGAACGTGGTAAAATCCTTGTCTTCCGGGATCCCGATAGATTCGAGTATATTTCTTTGATGGGTTGCGCCCACCTGATGGCAAATAACCTTGTCCGGCTTATCGTCCGGCCAGGATAGTTTTTTCTTAAACGCGTTGTAGGTTTCTATTCCCAGCGCCACACCGTGCCGTAAAACGCCTACGGAATCTGTCTGCATGACATGGAGCCCGCTGGCCGGCATACCGGTATCCGGCCCCCATCGGCACAGTTTATGATGTCTGGTCGCACTTCTTACGCCCCCTCCCAAAAGACGATGGCCCGTATCGGAAACAGATGCTTCCGTCAAAAGTACGGCCACAGCCCCTGATCCTCCGGTCAGGGTCGCCACGGTCTTCTTAAAATGAACCATATCCTTGGTTTCAAGAAGACGGTCAATGGTAAAATCGATGATCTGTCTTGCAGACTCGCAGGACACCACAAGACCGGCCTTGATCTGGCCAAGCTCTATTGCATTTGCTATCTGGATCATCCCGTTTAAGACCCCCAGGCAGGCATTTGAAACATCGTAAATCTGGGTTTCCGGTCCCAGTCCGAGACTGTGGGATATGGCGCAGGCGGTTGCGGGCTCTAAATTGTCCCTGCAAACACCCCCATATACGAGCATGCCAATATCTTCGGGAGAAATCAAGGAAGCATTTAGGGCTTTTTGTCCGGCTTTTGCGGCGCCTTCATACATGGAGAATCCCGGGTCCCAGAATCTGCGCTCCCGGATTCCGGTTAACGCCTCCAGTTGTCCCTTTTGAAAATGCAGGGCGTTATATAAGGGCTCAAGTCTCTTTTCAAGGTCATCTGATGTGACCACATTGGGAGGCAGTTCATATCCAAATGAATCGATATACACCTTTTTATATAGCATAAAAATATACTCGCACATTTTTTTGACAGGATAACAGGATCAACTTGATAGTATATGAATTTCCTTTATCACCCCCACTCCAAACCCTTTCCCTTATCCTGTCTAACTTATATCGGAATTAATTGAAAACCATAATTTCCCATTTGATAAATATACAGCCCGTCAACTTTCAGAAATCCGTTTGCATATAGGGTGGGAACCGGTGTGTTAATAATTTTAGTTGCCACGGCTTCAACTTCAACCGTTTTATTTTCCGGAATCACCTGGCCCCGGTATACCCAGTTATGCGGCTTCCCGGTAATCAGCTCAAACCGGTGACTGTCAGCCAGATGTTCCCATCGGTCAATGGCCATGAATTTGACCAGTTGAAGGAACGATTCTATTCCCAAAGAACCCGGCCATACGGGGTCCTGGTAAAAATGAGCCTTGAAGAACCACTCATCCGGTCTTACTTGTTTTACCCCGCGAATAAAACCTAGCCCTTGAGGGCCTCCGGTCCGAACATAAGTTTCAACCCTGTCGATCATGAGCAGCGCTTTTGCCGGCATTGCCAAAGGAGGAGCCGGATGAACATCAGGATCATCCGGCCAAAGAGGAGCCTGATTTTTAAATTTGCAGGAACGACTCCCCTGCAGCTCAGCCGCCGTGGGACAATAGGCTTGCTGATCCGCCCCCCGGATGCCGATCTGCCGGGCCAGGGCCTGTTTCGTGAAAAAACCGAAGTATGTATCGCCCCAATAGACTATTTCGGCATCCTGCAAAACTTTAAAATCAAAATGTTCGATGATCATCTCTCCAGCTTCGGAAACCTTTGTCATCCGGGTACGCATGGATAATGTTTTTTTGTCCGGTAAAATCATACGATTCAACACGGCATTCCCGCCAAGATTTCTGAATTTCAAATCTTTTTCACTTCTAAGGGCAGATCCCAGATAGGCGGCCAACCATCCGCACGGCTGCAGGGCAATCTCGAGCAATACGCAAAACGGCATGGAAGAGGATCGGTCTGCTTTAAAGTACCATGCATCAGGCGACACGTCATATTCGGCTTCTATCCATCCGCCCGGTTTTAATGCCCATGCTTCGGGCTCAACGCTGATAATCCTGTCCAAAAAGGAATATGGAGGCCCCGGAAGTCTGGCAATTACTCTGTCCCGGTCAAACACTCTGTACGGCTCACCGAATGCTTCAGAAGGCTTGCCAACGGCAAATGCCAGTATTTTGTCGCGGTCAAAAATAGCTGGTTTCCGAATGCGGGTCTCTGGATGCTGGATGCTGGATGCTGGTTGCTGGTTGCTGGTTGCTGGATGCTGGATGCCGGCCTCTGGCCTCTGGCCTCTGTCCCCTGTCCTCCGTCCTCTGTCCTCTGCCTTCTGACCTCTTACCCCTGAACCCTTAACCTGGAACCCTGAACCTGGAACCCTGAACCCTGAACCCTGAACCCTGAACCCTGCCTTCTCCCATACCGCCTCTATCTCTTCACGGACAATGCCTGTCACTTTCATGGACATATCCCTAAACAACACAATCCGTTGCCCGTCGGCATACATGAGCGCGTCGGCAATCACATACGGTTCCGGGGCGTACCCGAGTTCCTTTATTTCCACTTCATACCAAACATGCCGGGTTTCCGGAGTGACCGGCCCACGGCATTTGAGTACGCTCTCAACCCCGACAACCGGTTCATAGCAGACCCCGGGCTTTGCCGTTACCCATCCCATACGCTGGATAAACACCCTGAGTGTATGGGCACAGCATTCATACATCAGGGTTCCCGGCATGACCATGTCATCCATGAAGTGGCAAGTCAGAAACCAGTCATTCGGATTGATATCGGCTTCTGCCCGGATCAGGCCCAGCCCATAACGCCCGCCCTCAGGATCGATCAGCAGAATCCGGTTTATCAGTTTCATCCTCCCGCCGGGCAACCTGAGTGATTCCGCAAGTTCAATCCCATCGAAAAAAGGGCCGAAACACCTTGAAAGATCGCCCTGTCTCAGCGCTTCTACCGCCTCATCAGTGTAGCTTTCCGTGTAAACAGGGACAAGGTCTCTCCAGTCAGACGGCTTTTTCCCCGCGCAGGGACAGGTATCTTCCCCGGTTAAAATAATTCCCCCTGAATTTCGCACTTCTTCATGGGTAAAGAAACCGGCACATCCGTTATGCATGCTGATCAGACGGCTGTTGCCGATAAAGCCTTCAAACCTGAAAAAGAAAAGGTACGTATCCCCCTGGCGCACAAAATGATCGATGTCGATCTCATAACGAATAACATCACCCGGCCGGGGAAGTCCGCGATGGAATTTAACGATGGCATCGAGAAGCCGGTAACTCCTTTCTCCTTTGACCGCATGGTCGATACCCAGGTACGAGCACAAAAAAAGGTCGGCCTGCCCCGCTTCAACCGATATGCACACGGGAGCATGTCCGCCGTCTAAATACCATGCTTGGGGGAGTACATCATGTTCCGTAACCACCCGGCCTGAACCCAGAGACCTTTTTTCACCCTCCACCGAGATGATTCTGTCCACAAGCATGAGGGGTTCATCCGGTAGTCGCACCCTTACCTTGTAAGTATCGACCACTGCAAACTCCGGCCCCAGCACACGGGCAATCGAGCCGGTGGCAAACTCCATGCACATGTCACGACTGAAAGCCGGTTTAGCCGGTTCTTTTATTTTTTCTATTTGTTCTCTGTTTTCTAAACCGAATTCTCCAACCGGTAAACTGTTGTCTGAAATGAGGGTTTCCATGAGACGTGTCTGTATGTCGAAAGTTTTTTCAAAGCCTCTGGTTAACTCATTTGAAAAATCAAGAAAGGTCTTATGAGCATCGGCGGTGGCTGTATTGCTTTCTGCAATGGCGTTCATTATCTCTTGATACCGGATACCGGATGCCGGAGGCTCGACACTCGATACCGGATGCTCGATGCTTGATGCTTGATGCTTGATACTGGTTTCCAGCTTCCGCCTTCTGCCTTCTGCTTTCTGACCTCTGACCCCTGCCCTCTGTCTTCTGTCTTCTGCCCTCTGTCCTCTGACCCCTGCCCTCTGTCCTCTGTCTTCCGCCCTCTGTCCTCTGTCTCCTGTCTCGGGCATCGACGGGCACGGTATCTTTCCACCCACAATCAGCTTTATCTGACGATCTGGTTTTTCCTCTGTAATTTCACTGATAGTCGGGGTGCATGCATCGATCCCGTTTAATTTTTCAAGATCAACCGGCACCCGTTCAGCAATCAGGCCACCTTTTCTTTCTCCGGCAACCTTTTCAGGTATCCGGTCAATAGATTCATATTCAACGCTTTCGAGGATGACATGCATGCAGTTGCCGTCTGTTGTCATCGCGCCGGTGCATGCCCTGCGGGGACCGTCTTCTCTGTCTCTGAGCCAGTATTGCGGAAAAGCGGGCATATGAAATGCACCGGTTTGCCAGGATGGGTCGCCGGGTTTGATAAAATTATTTAAAGGGGGGATGATCTCCTGGTACAGGCACAGGCTGGTTTTAACTAATGACGCCAGTCCGGAGGCGGCTCCGGCGTGCCCGATATTCGGTTTTACGGATCCGATGGCACACGGCTCTCTACGGCCTGCGAAAAACTCGTTAAGCGCTTCTGATTCAACCCGGTCTTCCAAAGGGTTGCCACTGCCGTGAGTTTCAAAAAAACTTATGGAAGACGGTGAAATGCCGGCATTTTCAAAGGACCGTTTCAGAGAGAGAATATAAGCGTTTTTTGAAGGCGTATGGGTGTTGACACCCCCCCGGCCTGCTTTTCCGATTCCTTTGATAATACAATATATCCGGTCGCCATCCGCTATTGCCCGGTCAAGCCTTTTGAGTACCAGCGCCGCAGCGCCTTCGCCGGGAAGCGATCCATCCGCCGACCGGTCAAACGGACTTATTTTGTGACTTCGGGTAAACAGTCTTATCTGATGGGATGTAAGGACACTGCGGACATCGCCGCAAAGATCAACCGCTCCCACAAGAACGGCGTTGGTTTCTTTTTGTTGCAGGGATCGCACCCCGATTTCAAGAGCCTTCAGACCGGAGGCTGCTTCATTGGACACCACATAGCTCGGACCTCCGAAACGAAATTCTCTGGCGATCCTGCTGGCAATAACTCCGCCAAGAGCGCCCAGGGTTCGGGTAGCGGTAAGGGGCGGTCGAAATGAAT
>JBARSG010000539.1:0-1841 GCA_049644625.1 Desulfobacterales bacterium
ACTCCGCATTGACGCGCCGAAGGCGCGTCAACAAGTGATTATATGACTTACCGTTTAAATAGCAAAATTATCAAATATTGACAACGAAATAGTTTGATTATGTTATTTTTAGCCAGTTTACACTCAATAAATAACGATAGACGTATACGAATAAATCCTCCAGAGGCGGATAAATATTATGAGAAAGATCCCCACCTCAATAAATGCATATTTTAGCGCTTTATTGAACAAAAGCAAAATACCCAAAGATATCAGAACCATTATTTGAAATGTTTACGTTATTATCTGGATTTCTGTCACGGAGAGTGCACGGAGAGTGAGACTGGGAAATTCTTCGCTGGAAGTCGAAGGTAAGCTCAGTACAAATTTGATTCAACGGTTGACTTTTACACGCCAATCATCTAATGCAAGATGCCTGATTGCAGATTTTTGGTCCGTTTTTTGACGGATTGAAAACCCTATATTTTCAGACACCGGGGTTTAGGGCGTGCTTGATTAGGTGAGCTTTTAGGGTCGGATAAGTTGCCGGATGGGGGAAATTTATCAAACGCCGCTGAACCTGACTGATATTTTAGTATTTTCAGTTATCTGCCCTCTTAAATCTCTTGTCTGTCTTTTGACTTCAGCCAAGTCGATTCGTGATGTTATTTTCATTTAATTTGGTGAAAAATTATAACAAAGATCCCAGGTAAACCAGAATGTGCCAAGAAATATTACCCAACCTGTTTCGGTTGAAAATTCCACTGCCGGAAAGCCCTTTAAAATATCTCAACTCCTATGTGATCCGGGACGCTAATCGAAGTATGATCATCGATACCGGTTTGAATCGCCAAGAGTGCCTGGACGCCATGATGGCCGGTTTGCACAAAGTCGGAATCGATCTTGAAAAATCCGATATATTTATTACCCATCTGCATGCCGATCATTTTGGATTGGTGGCGAAGCTCGCGACGGATACCAGCAATATTTATTTCAGCCGGCCGGAAAAAGAACTTATGGAATCCTGGGAAGGATTTGAGGCCATGATCGCGTACGCCGGTAAAAATGGTTTCCCGGAAAATAAACTGCGATCCGCCCTGGATAAACATCCCGGTGCCAAATACGGTGCGGATTGGATTCCTGAAATGAAGGTATTGGATGACGGCGATGCAATTCATGTCGGGGACTATCACTTCAAATGCATAGCAACACCGGGCCATACCATGGGACATATCTGTCTGTACGAGCCGAGCAAAAAAATCCTGGTGGCGGGCGATCATATTCTCATTGATATAACTCCCAACATTCAATGCTGGTCGGATACACAAAATCCTTTGAAGCACTATTTAGCCAGTCTGGACAAGGTGGCCGGACTGCAGGTCGATCTTGTCCTGCCCGGTCACCGACGGCTTATAAGAAACCATGATGCCAGAATCGAAGAACTAAAACAACATCATGCCCATCGATTAAACGAAGTATTGACAATCCTTGAAGGGGCGCCCCTGAATGCCTTTCAGGTTGCTTCCCGCATGACCTGGGACATAAAGGCTGACTCCTGGGATCAGTTTCCGGTTGCCCAAAGATGGTTTGCCACTGGGGAAGCCATTTCACATTTGAGGTATTTAGAGGAAGAAGGTAAGTTGGCCCACAAGAATAGTGTGTATTCAATCCGCCCCTCGGATAAAAGCTCGCGGACTATCCTGTTGAGGTAACCCGTAACTCTTTTCAGACCAAGGCTGTCAGATATTTCTGCTTTGGACAAAGGACCTGAAGCAAGAGCTTCCAGAATTCTTCCTTGCATAGACTCTGGCTGTGACTCTGCCTTCACTCTGCCCCGACTCTGCCCTGACTCTGCTCCCAGC
>JBARSG010000540.1:0-5815 GCA_049644625.1 Desulfobacterales bacterium
AGATTAAAGGGTGAATCTGTTCCTTATCAGTATGAAGTTCAAAGGCTCAAAAAAGATGGGGGAACCATTTGGTGCGAAATGATTGTAGCTGCCATCGAATATAGGGGAAAGCCTGCTATAATGGGAAATATAGTGAACATCACCAAGCGAAAACAGGCGGAAGAACATGTTCGCACCCTCACTCAACAACTGATGAAGGCCCATGAAAATGAGCGCCAGCGAATTTCCCGTTATCTGCACGACAGCGTGGCACAAGACCTTTCCCTGCTGAGAATCGGTCTGGAAACGCTTTTCGACAGCCAACCTTCCGTATCCGTTAAGATAAAACAAAAATCTTCGGAATTGTCAAAAATACTCAAAAGATCGATATCGGCTGTCAGAGATTTTGCTTATAATTTACACCCTCCCGGGCTGGACCAATTGGGGTTGGTTCGAACGGTTTATCAATATTGTGAAGAATTTGCCGAGAAAAAGCAGATAAACATTGATTTTTTCGCTGCCGGCATGGATGACCTAACAATTCCTTTTGACACGGAAATCAACTTGTACCGCCTTATACAGGAAGCTCTATGGAATATTAAAAAGCATGCCGATGCCAACAGTGTAACCCTCAAAATGGTCGCTTCTTTTCCATACATCATCCTGCGCATTGAGGATGATGGGAAAGGATTTGATATCAATGACCGGATGGTATCGGCTATTAAGGAGAAGCGGATGGGACTTCGAAGTATGGAGGAAAGGGTCAGCCTTTTAAACGGAAAAATGAAGATTCAATCTCGCCCAACGGAAGGCACAAAAATTTTTATTGAAGTTCCCTATAAGGAGAAAAATTGTGTCTGAAAAGAAGAGCATATTGATTATTGATGACCACCCTCTTTTCAGGGAAGGGCTTAAGGCGATTATAGAGCGAGATTCTCGTTTTGAGGTGGTTGGTGAAGCCGGAAATGGACGAGAAGGGCTTCAAATGACAAAAAAACTCAAACCGGATATGATCATAGTGGACATATCCCTGCCGGATCAAAGCGGCATTCAACTGACCAGGGAAATACGAACTCTTTTTTCCACAACACGCATTTTGATTGTCAGCATGCATTCTAAAATTGATTATATTGCCGAGGCATTTCAGGCCGGAGCAACCGGATATGTGGTCAAAGAGTCTGCCTCGGAAAGGCTTGTGCAGGGGCTTGAATCTGTTGCAAGAGGCGATTATTTTCTTGACAGCTCGGTTTCCCATACGGTGGTTGAAAATCTTTTGAAATCTCCTTTAAAAGAGGCAAAAATCACGGATGCCGATTACAATACGTTAACGCCTCGGGAGCAGGAGGTTTTGCGCTTTCTGGCAGAGGGATTGTCCAGCAAAAAAGTTGCTGAAAAGCTTTTTATCAGCCCCAAGACCGTTGAAAACCATCGTGCCAACATTATGAACAAACTTGGCCTTCACAATGCTATTGAATTGACCCGCTATGCTGCAAAGCTCGGCCTGATCGACGTTGATCTCTGGAAAGAATAAAAAATCAATTTTTATCCTGCTATTTCGGGACAAGTTCCCACTCCCCAGGAATTTTGCCCATTAAAATGAGCCCTTCTCTCTATAGACAAAGCTAATTCCAACTTGATAATAATTAATTAAAATCGGTTGTTTCCCGATGTTATGAATACCCTTAGATAGAGGAGGAAATATGATTTCTTCTCCATGTAAAAATTGTCCCAGAAAAGATCTGCCCAAGGAGGATTGCGCCAAAAATTGTAAATTGCTTAAAGCGATACAGAAGGTTCATGCATCCACTGAAAAATGGAACGTTGGAAGCGGAATAGATTATACCGAAGAATACAATTATACACTACCGCCTTCGATTGCACAAAGTTCTGCCTCTTTATGGACAATATAATGCAACGCTCTCTCAAAAACAACCGATTTAAAGGCGTTCTTTTGTTTTATAAACCCATGATTTTCCGCCGGGGATAGAAATTCCGATACATAAAGTTACCTGATATATGCCATTTAGAAACGATCAAACGAGCTTAAACAACACTGGAAACCTGAAGGGGGGCGATGAGATAGCGACCGCATCATCTTCCAAAACGGTACCGGATGTTGAAAAAAAGAGTTTCCTGGATATCACGACCCTGATTAGAAGTATTCAGCGCGCTGAAGGTAATACGGACTGTTTCCAAAAAGAAATTGTCGATTGCGATCAGCTCGACTGCAAGTGGCGTTCCTTCTGCCTGGAGGGACATTCGGTCTTGAAAAAAGACGAGGCATAGATTGATGGAATAGGCGTTCTAATTAAAAAAGTTCTTACCTTATGGCAAATATACTTATTATAGATGACCAGGCGTGGGTAAAGGATCTATGTAGAGAAGGTCTGGCCGATGAAGGATACAATGTTTCAACAACGGATGATGTAGAGTCTGTGATGAAAAACATTTTATCGTTTAACCCCCATATCGTGCTCCTGAACCAATACTTAAAACATGGATTTCTCGTATGGGATGTTTTGCAGGGCATTAAAATACAACACCCAAATCTTCCGGTACTTATCGTTACCACCCACGACACACACCTGTTTGATCCCCATCTTTCTCAAGCAGACGGGTATCTGGTTAAAAGCCATACGGCCGCCGATGAACTCAGGGAAAAGATTTCCAATTTATTAAATAAGTTATCTGTCCTTCAGAAAGATACGGAATTTCCCTCTCCTATACAGCCCTGACCCCGCCCGCAATAATGATGCCTTTTCCTTTGACACACAAGTTTCGTTATTTTATATTAATTTTTCTGAAACAAAATCGTATTGTTTACAAACCAAACAGTGACGCCCGATGGATAATTCAAATTGGGTCATCCAGGATCCCGCGCCGGGAACACGCATTCTTATATTTAGAGGCGATACCCGGGCATTTAATCTCTCCCTTTCACATCCCGGAAAAGGAAGTGCATGGCTTCGTACCAACATTGGCCATGCCCGAACCGCAAGGCGGGAAATTACCAGGAAAGTAGATAACGATAAGCCGCCACTTGGTCGGGACTGGTTTGACATCCCCATGAACCGTGTTGACGACCAAAATTTTATGATTACCCTTCCTTTTTGTGAAGTCGGGCATTTTGAAGCCAAATGTTTCTTTTTAAGTGAAAACCAGACCATCCCGGTGTGGCCGGAGGGTCCTAATGTCTCCATCAACGTGGAACCGGCACACACATGCTGTTCAAACATCATTTATAATGCATTTGTCCGTCAGTTCGGTCCAAATAAGAACGGCAAGTTTTTATCTGGGGCAGATGAAGATTCGATCCGGTCTCTTGATAAAAACGGTTATACGGTCATCCCGCCATCAGGAACCTTTCGTGATCTGATAGGAGAACTGGATTTCATTATTGGCGAGCTTGGGTGCCGAATAATCCAGTTACTTCCGATACATCCCACCCCCACTACCTATGCCCGCATGGGGCGGTTTGGAAGTCCGTATGCAGCACTCAGTTTTACCGCCGTGGATCCGGCTTTGGCCGAATTTGACCCCGGGGCAACTCCTCTTGAGCAGTTCATAGAGCTGATAGATGCAATCCATGAACGTCATGCCATGATTTTTATTGACATCGCCATCAACCATACGGGCTGGGCCGCCGGTCTTCATGAAACTCACCCGCAATGGCTTGTCCGAAATCCGGACGGCCAGATCGAGATGCCCGGCGCCTGGGGAGTGGTTTGGGCAGACCTGACGACTCTCGATTACACCAAAAAAGACATGTGGCAATATATGGCCGATGTTTTTATTACATGGTGTCGGCGGGGGGTGGATGGATTCCGGTGCGATGCGGGATATATGATTCCGGTCCCTGCCTGGAAGTATATTGTTGCCGCTGTCAGGGATCGGTATCCTGATACAATTTTTCTTCTGGAAGGGCTGGGTGGAAAAATTTCCGTAACCCGGGATATCTTGAACAAAGCCAATTTCAACTGGTCCTATTCTGAGCTTTTTCAAAACTATGACCGCAGCCAGATTGAAACCTATCTTCCGGGAGCCAATGAAATCTCCGTAACTGACGGAATAACGGTACATTTTGCTGAAACCCACGATAACCTTCGTCTGGCCGCTCGATCTAAGGTCTTTGCTCGGATGCGGACCGCACTGTGCGCTCTTTGCAGTTATCAGGGCGGCTTTGGCTTTGCCAACGGGGTGGAATGGTATGCAACGGAAAAGATCAGCGTCCATGGAGCAACTTCACTGAACTGGGGCGCTGCAACCAATCAGGTGAAACATATCCGTCGCCTCAACACTCTGCTCAAAATACATCCGGCATTTCATGACCGAACGGAACTGAAAATGGTCCAACAGGGGGATGGAAATTGTATTGTCATATTGCGACACCATGTGCCGTCAGGGAAAAAGCTTCTTATTGTGGCGAATCTGGATGATCGGCGTCAAACGTTAGCATCCTGGAATCCTCAGGAAACAGGCATGGATGCATCTGCGTTTGTGGATCTTATTTCCGGTGAGAAAATAGCTATTGCCAAGTCTGACGGAAAACAGTCCTGTCTCTTGGATTCCGGTCGGGTTCTCTGTTTTACCGATGACCGGCATGATATTGATCTTGTTGGCGAGGTTGAATCTAAAACCTCATTATATCCGGAGCGAATTAAAAGACAGTGCCTCCGTGCCAAGGCCATGGACGTGCTGCATTTTTATAACGGCACCCGGGATTTGGCCAAATTTGAACCGGACAAGGCGGCGCGAAAGCTGGCGGAAAATCCCCTGGAGTACTGCCGAAGTCTTAACCCGTTCAGCAATGAACCGCGAGTGATAACCTGGCGATGGCCCCGTGATAAAAATCGACAAGTAATGGTGCCCCCGGATCATTTTCTAATGGTTTGCGCCGACAGGGCTTTTCGCGCCAGGATCATGGACAAAAACCGGTGCCTGTACCATGAAGAAAGTCTGCAGTGTACGGACGGATCGTTTTTTGTACTTTTTTCTCCCCTTCCTCCGCCCAAGACTCATCGCTCGGTTACCCTGAAGTTGTCGGTTTATACGCCAGGTGATACTCAACATGTTGACGGGCCGCTTCTTTTCCTTTCCCGGGCAAAGGATGCAACGGTGAAACGGATCTATTACCGGACGGATCTGGCGAGCCATTCCCCCCTTCTGCTCGAGACCAACGGCCGCGGAGGCATGCTTCGAGCTGCCGTTTCCTGGGGAAAGCTTGCCAGCAGGTATGATGCCCTTCTGGCAGCCAATATGAACCCTGAGATCCCTGAAGATCGCTGGGTAATGTTTACACGATGCCGGGCATGGCTGGTGTATCAGGGCTATTCACAGGAAATCTGCGATGATTGCTTTGATTCTTTTTGTTTCCATTCCCGTGCCCGAGGCGTGTGGCGATATCAGGTGCCCACGGGCCAGGGAGAACATGTCTTTCTGACCATATGTGTGGAGATGGTTCCCGGAGAAAATTCCATGCGTATGATTTTTATCCGCGATTCAGCAAAAAGCAGGCAGGGAATGCTGGCAGATCATGAACCGGTTCGGCTCATCCTGCGTCCGGATAGTGAAAGCCGCAATTTTCACGAGACCACTAAGGCATATCAGGGACCGGAACATCTCTGGCCCGGGGCTGTAAAGTCGAATCCGGACGGCTTCACATTTGTGCCGGAGCAGGAACACCGGCTTAATTTGAAGATTTCCGAGGGGACTTTTGTGTGGGAGCCGGAATGGCAATACATGGTACACCGGCAAATAGATGCTGAACGGGGTTTAGACGCGGATTCGGATCTGTTCAGTCCAGGTTATTTTTCTTCATTCCTGGAAGGAGGGAAAT
>JBARSG010000541.1:0-3410 GCA_049644625.1 Desulfobacterales bacterium
AGCCTCAAGGCATATGATCATAAGCTTCTGGATCAATCCGTAGCAGATATTGTAGATACGGCCAATAAAACAGGAGCAAAAGTCGTGGGGCCGATACCTCTTCCAACAAGAATCAACAAGTATTGTGTTCTTCGATCTCCCCATGTAGACAAGAAGTCTCGAGAACAGTTTGAAATAAGAACACATAAACGGCTTCTGGATATTCTGGAGCCGACTCAGCAAACCGTTGATGCTTTGATGAAACTAGATCTTTCTCCGGGAGTAGATGTAGAGATAAAATTGTAGGATGAACTTAGTTTTCTTCGCTTAATCCGCTATATAAAAGGATAGGACTTTCTAAGACCTATGGGGTTATAGCAAAAAACATCGATAACAGGTGATGGATTCTATTTTTTATGAATTCATAAAAAAGGATAGAATAAAAGTAATGTGTAGAGGACTGATCGGTAAAAAATTAGGAATGACAGCACGGTTTACCTCTGAGGGTGAATACATACCGGTAACGGTGGTTCAAGTCGGTCCGTGTGTGGTTACCCAGATAAAGGCGATGTCTTCTGATGGATATAATGCAATTCAATTGGGATTTGGTGAGAGGAAAAAGTCTCGTATTAATAAACCCATGCAGGGACATCTTAAAAAAAGCGGGGCAGGGTGTTTTGAATTCCTGCGTGAGGTCCCCGTGGATGATTCCGGTGAATACAAACTTGGACAGACGGTAGGTCTGGATTTATTCACTATCGGAGAACGCATTGATGTTACCGGTACGACCAAAGGACGGGGGTTTTCCGGTGTGATTAAGCGGCACGGATTTCATGGCGGCAAGAAAACCCATGGGAGTCGCAGCCATAGAATTCCCGGGTCCATCGGTTGCAGTGCTTGGCCTGCAAAAGTTATCAGGGGCAAGAAAATGCCCGGCCAGTATGGGAACACCCGTAAAACAGTTCGAAATCTGGAAATTGTCGATATCCGGCCGGAACAAAACCTTATGCTAATAAAAGGCGCTGTTCCGGGTTCCGGGCATGGTTTGGTTGAAATCAAAAAACCCAAATTTGCAAAATAGAATTATTGAGACGGTGTTATGGCGGTTGTAAACGTAATAAATAGTAAAGCACAAAAGGTTTCACAGGTCGATCTTGTGGATGCCATTTTCAATATACCCGTTAAAGGGAGTATATTGCACGAAGTTGTGACCATGCAACTTGCAAGAAGACGTTCCGGTTCTGCGTCGGTAAAACATCGAAGTGATGTCAAAGGCAGCGGCAGAAAACTTTTTAGACAGAAAGGAACCGGACGTGCTCGTAGAGGGGATATTAAGTCACCACTTTTGAGAGGCGGCGGTTCTACTTTTGGTCCTGATCCCCGATCCTATGCATACAAGGTTCCCAAAAAAGTCAGAAGGCTGGCCCTTAAAATGGCATTGAGCAGTAAATTGAAGGAAGAAAACCTTGTTGTGCTTGACGAGTTTGGACTTGATAAAATTAAGACCAGGGAATTTGTTAAGGTTATGAATGCATTGAACACGAAAAATGCATTAATTATAACCGAAAAAAAGAATGAAAACCTGGAACTTTCAGCCCGGAACGTTCCCAATATAAAAGTGTTGAGAGTCGAAGGGTTGAATGTATATGATATTCTTAAATATGAGAATGTCGTTTTGTTTGAGTCTTCAATAAAGAGCATTGAAGGGAGACTGCTCGGATGAATCCGTATGATATTATTAAGCGGCCCTTGATTACTGAAAAGACCAGTATTCAAAAAGAGGATTACAACCAGATGTCATTCGAGGTAGACCGCAAGGCGAACCGGGTTGAAATTAAACGGGCTATCGAAAATATTTTTAAGGTAAATGTGTACACTGTAAGAACAATGCAGGTCAAGGGCAAGACCAAACAAAGGGGCCGGATTGTGGGAAAGCGCCGGAACTGGAAGAAAGCGGTCGTTAAATTGATGCCTGGTGAACGTATAGATTTTTTTGAAGGAGCATAAAAGGGGTATATAATGGGTGTAAAAAAAGTAAAACCCACCTCTCCCGGGAGGCGGTCTCAATCCTATTCAACATTTGATGAGATCACAAGCACTACCCCTGAAAAGAGTCTGCTAGGGGTTATAAAGAAAAAAGGCGGCCGTAATGTCCATGGTCGTATTACCTGCAGGCATCGTGGGGGAGGGAGTAAGCGGCATTACAGGATTGTCGATTTTAAAAGAGATAAAACAGGAATCCCTGCGAAGGTTGCCACTATAGAATATGATCCGAATCGGTCTGCGAGAATTGCTCTTTTGAATTATGCGGATGGTGAAAAGCGGTATATCCTGGCTCCGATTAATCTTAAGGTCGGTGATACCGTGATTTCGGGACCTGAAGCAGATATTAAGCCCGGCAATACGCTGTTGTTGAGAAATATCCCACTGGGCACGCATATTCATAATATCGAACTCCATATCGGGAAAGGCGGCCAGATTGTCAGGAGCGCCGGGACATATGCTCAGTTGATGGCAAAAGAAGATAAGCATGCCCTGATAAAGCTCCCCTCCGGTGAAGTTCGAATGGTACTTTTAAATTGCAAGGCTACTATAGGTCAGCTTGGGAATGTGATTCATGAGAATATATCTTTGGGCAAAGCGGGGCGAAAGCGTTGGCTCGGCAGACGTCCTAAGGTCAGAGGGGTTGCCATGAATCCGGTTGACCATCCAATGGGCGGAGGCGAAGGAAGATCTTCAGGCGGACGGCACCCCTGCAGTCCGTGGGGTGTTCCTTCAAAAGGTTTTAAGACTCGAAGAAAAAAGAAAAGTACTCGGTTAATTGTCAAAAAGCGTACAAAGAAATAGCAGGAGAAGTTATGCCACGGTCATTGAAAAAAGGTCCTTTTATTGATTCGAAACTGTTAAATAAGGTGCGGACCGCCCAAGAGACTCGGAGCAACAGAGTTGTCAGAACTTGGTCTAGAAGGTCAACAATAGTGCCCGAAATGGTGGGTATTACACTGGCGGTTCATAATGGAAGAAAGTTTATTCCTGTATTTATATCGGAAGACATGGTGGGGCATAAGCTGGGTGAATTTTCACCGACTCGGACTTATTATGGGCACGCTGCGGATAAGAAATCAAGAGTGAAACGGTAGTATAAGGCCATCGAAAAAGGAAATGTCTGTAATGGAAGTTAAAGCTGTATCACGATATGTACGCATTTCTCCTCAGAAAGTTCGCATGCTGGTGGGGGCTGTGAAGGGAAGGCGGGCAGAAGATGGTTTGAATATGCTCAAATTTATGCCGCAGAAGGCGGCACATATCGTTGAAAAAATTATACGAAGCGCTGTAGCAAATGCGGATCAAAATATGGATATCGACGTAGATTCACTGGTGATTCGAAACATTATCGCAGACCAGGGCCCCACGTTGAAACGTTTCAAAGC
>JBARSG010000542.1:0-2135 GCA_049644625.1 Desulfobacterales bacterium
GGCTTTAGATATACCGCTTTACGAGGTGGACGCCATTGCCAAAATGGTACCCGATGTCTTGAACATAAGTCTTGACGCTGCGCTTGAACAGGAACCTCGGCTTAAGGATCTGGCGAAAAAGAAACCCGAGGTCGCCGATCTTATCAACATCTGCCGTATACTGGAAGGACTCCCACGGCATGCCTCAACGCATGCTGCCGGCGTTGTAATCGCAGACAAACCTCTGGTGGAATATCTGCCGCTATACAAAGGTAAAAAGGGCGAAGTTGTTACCCAGTTCGATATGAAATGTGTAGAGAAAATCGGACTTGTTAAGTTTGACTTTCTGGGGCTTCGCAACCTGACGGTCATCGCAAATACGCTTAAGCTTATCGAAGCACGGGGTGGCACACCGCCTGATCTCTTAAACCTCGATTTAAAGGATCCCGCCACATATGGTCTGCTTGAATCCGGCGAAACCACCGGCGTATTCCAGTTGGAAAGTTCTGGCATGAAAGATCTGCTGGTAAAATTGAAGCCGGAAAGTTTTGATGATATCATCGCATTGGTTGCGCTTTACCGTCCCGGTCCCCTTGACAGCGGAATGGTGGATGATTTTGTGGCCAGAAAACACGGTAAAAAAACGGTTGAGTACCTTGCACCACAGCTCGAACCGATTTTAAAAGAGACCTACGGGGTTGTCGTCTATCAGGAGCAGGTGATGAAGATCGCCGGGGATCTGGCAAATTATTCCATGGCCGAAGCTGATGATCTCCGAAAGGCCATGGGTAAGAAAATTCCCGAGATTCTGGCCAAACACAGGGAGCGTTTCATGCAGGGAGCTGCGGACAACGGTATTCCACCTGATAAAGCCGGAAAAATATTTTATTTAATGGAAAAATTCGGGGGATATGGATTTAACAAGTCCCATAGCGCCGCATATTCAATGATAGCATATCAGACTGCTTTTCTAAAGGCTCACTTTCCGGTGGAGTTCATGGCGTCATTGCTTACCAGTGAAATGCATTCCACAGATGGTGTTGTAAAATATATTGCCGAATGCCGCAGCAACCGTATTGAGATCCTCCCCCCGGATATCAACGAAAGCGACAAGGAATTTACCGTAACCGGATCCAAAATAAGATTCGGACTTGTCGCGGTTAAGAACGTCGGTGAGAGCGCCATCGAATCTATTGTCGAGGCCAGAAACGAAGGGGGAAAATTTTCTTCGCTTTTTGAATTCTGTGAACGCGTGGATCTGAAAAAGGTTAACAAACGTGTTGTCGAGAGTCTTATCAAATGCGGCGCTTTCGATTCCACCGGAGATTACCGCTCCCGGATGATGGCGTCCATGGAGAACATCCTTGAGTATGGTCAACGGATTCAAAGAGAAAGATCGGATCCACAGATGGGTTTGTTTGACATGTCGGGAAGCAGTCCGGCCATTAACTTGCCCACCCTGCCCGAAATCGATGAATGGAGTGAAAAACAGCTTTTAGCACTTGAAAAGGAATCTCTGGGTTTCTATATCACCGGCCATCCGTTGACTGGCCATGAAGATATTCTGGAGAAGTTTACCAATGCAAACTCCGTTGTGGTCAAAGAGAAAAAAGATGGTGATACCGTAAGAATCGGTGGAATAGTCAGAAAGGTAAAAACCATAAAAACCAAAAAAAAGGGGAGCTTAATGGCCTTTGTTACCCTGGAGGACCTGCATGGATCTGTTGAAGCTACCGTTTTTTCTTCACTTTATGCAAAAGTTCATGGCCTTTTAAACCATGACCGTCCAATCCTTAT
Source organism: Desulfobacterales bacterium (assembly GCA_049644625.1). GTDB lineage: Bacteria > Desulfobacterota > Desulfobacteria > Desulfobacterales > UBA11574 > S5133MH16. The sequence continues at coordinate 1,777 of JBARSG010000542.1, forward strand.
CCAGGGACAGCTGCAAAAGGACGAAAACTCGGTAAAGATATTGGCAGACACGATCATACCCATTGATAAGGCTGAAGAGACATGGACTGCAAGTGTCCATTTTAATCTGGACATAACCCGCACACAAAGAGAGTTGCTTGTTAAATTAAAGGAAATTTTAAAAAGTCATCCGGGTTCCTGCCGTGCATATATTCACCTGCTCAACCCTGGTAAAACAGAGACCATTGTTGCACTGTCTAACTCTAAGAAATTAAGAGCCGGTCTGCCCCTGACCCGTGAGGTTAATCAATTTATTGGTTATAATGCTGTAGAAACAGCTTGCAAGCCTGCTGTGGCGCCGGTTAAAACCTAAACTGGAC
>JBARSG010000543.1:0-4735 GCA_049644625.1 Desulfobacterales bacterium
AATGATATTGACCCGCCTCCATAATTTATTGAGAAGTTACGGTTATGAGATCTAATTTACTCAACTATTTTTTATTTTTAATTATTCTCCCTTTGTTACTTTTTGCTGCCTGCCGTTATGATTTCCAAGAAAGGATTCCCCCCAAAGCAGTTAAAGGAGTTCTCGATCTAACAGATTGGGATTTTAAAAGAGATGGTCCGGTTAACCTTTCGGGCGAGTATGAGTTTTACTGGAAACAACATTTAAAACCCATGGATTTTTCCAAGGCCACTCCGCCAAAAAAAACCGGATTTATCAATGTACCAGGGTATTGGAACAGCTATAAACTGGAGGGAAAAAATCTTCCTGGAAATGGGTATGCCACATATCGCTTGAAAATTCTTCTCAATGACCTAACGGAATCATTTGCTTTAAAATTTTTAAGTATGGGGACTGCATTTAATGCCTATTTGAATGATCAAAAGATATGTTCGGTAGGAACGGCAGGGAAAGATCGTGAAACTACAGTTCCTCGATATTTTCCCCAGGTAATCGATTTTAAAGTTGAAACGAACCAGATCGAAATCATTTTCCAGGTGTCTAATTTTCATCACAGACGAGGCGGAGTCAGAGAAGTTGTCCGGTTGGGGTATGAGAAGGACATTCGGAATATCAAAGAGAAACGCCTTAAATTTGATCTATTTTTATTGGGCAGTATTTTTATTATGGCGCTGTACCATCTGGGTCTTTTTACGTTCAGAAAAAAGGATCGTTCACCGCTTTATTTTAGTATTTTCTGTTTTATGGTTGGGTTACGGCTTATTACTACCGGTGAAAGATATTTTATTGATCTTTTCCCAAATACAGCCTGGGAGTTAATGATCAAGCTGGAATATCTTTCTTTTTATCTTGCCGTCCCTGCTTTTATCCTATTTATGCAATCCCTTTTTTATCTGGAAACTTCAAAGCGAGTTTCCCATTTCATAGCAGTTTTAGGCTGCGCTTTTTCATGTGCTGTGGTTTTTACCCCCGCAAGAGTTTTCTCACATACACTTCAAGCATACCAAATCATCACCCTGATCGCCATTATATACGGACTTTATGTGCCAATTTTTGCTTTGATCAGAAAGAGAGACGGGGCCTTTGTTTTTTTTCTTGGCTTTGTAATTTTAGCTTTAACCGCCATAAACGATATGTTGTATGCTGAAAATATAATCCAGACCGGATATTTTGCGCCGTTTGGTCTTTTTATTTTTATTTTTTCCCAGGCATTTATTATATCCCTTCGCTTTTCAAAAGCCTTTACAACATCAGAACTGCAGTTCAAGGAATTGAAGGAGACGTATCAAGCATACAGGGGAGAAATTATCGATCGGGTACAGGCCGAAGAGGCGTTGAATGAAAGCGAAAAAAAATATAGAAGCATTCTTAACAGCATGGAAGACGGATATTATGAGGTCGATCTGTCTGGAAATCTAACCTTCATCAATCCGGCTTTTTGCAAACATCTGGGTTATTCTAAAGAAGAGTTGGTCGGTATGAACAATCGACAATTTATGACTGAAGATACGGCTCAGAAAGTATTCAAAACGTTTAACGAAGTGTATCGAACAGGGAAACCCGCCCTGGCATACGATTGGGAAACCGTCACAAAGGACGGAAAAAGGAAATTTGTCGAGTGCTCTGTAGCACTGATTCTTGATTCAAGAGGTCAGCCCACAGGATTTAGGGGTGTTGGACGCGATACCACCGAGCGCAAGCAAGCTGAAGAACGGGAACGGTTACATCAAGAACAGCTTTTTCAGGCCAGTAAAATGGTTGCTTTGGGAACCCTTGTTTCCGGTGTGGCCCACGAGGTGAATAACCCCAATAATTTTATCCGGTTGAATACGCCTACCTTGTTGGAAGCATGGGAAAGTATTATGCCGATACTTGAGGAATACTATGAAAAGAATGGCGATTTTATCATAGGGGGCATGAACTACACCGAGATGCGTGAAAAGATTCCCATATTGTTTTCCGGAATATTGGATGGATCTAAACGTATCATGCAAATCGTTGAAGACTTAAAGAAATTCGTGCGGAAGGATACTTCCGATTTGACACAATCGGTGGATATTAATGCTGTTTTAAAGTCTGCCATCTCACTCATCTCTAATATGATAAAGAAATCCACAAGTCATTTTTCAGTAGAATATGGAAGGAATTTGCCCGTGCTGTCAGGTAATTTCCAACGGCTTGAACAGGTTTTTATCAATTTGATACAAAATTCTTGCCAGGCCCTCCCGGATTCAAAAAGAGGTCTTTTTGTTTCAACGTCTTGGGATGAAGCGATGAATAATATTGTGGTCAAAGTCAAAGATGAAGGCGTGGGGATTCCATCCGAGAGTTTGGCGCAAATTACGGACCCGTTTTTTACCACCAAGCACGATTCGGGAGGCGTTGGATTGGGTTTGTCAATTTCTTCAAGAATTGTTGAAGAGCATGGTGGTAGAATGACTTTTGTATCAGAAATAGGGAAGGGAACAACGGCCGAGATTATCTTACCCGTTAATCAAAAAAACAATACATTGAAAGGGATAATAGAATGACTGAATCTATATATCCTGTCTTACCGGTAATGCTGGTGGATGACGAAGTACAGGCTTTGGATAGTTTCGAAATTGCACTCCGTTCTGCGAGTATGAATAATTTCATCCGTTGTCAGGACAGCCGTGACGTCATGGCGATGCTTTCCGGGCGGGAGATCGAGGTCATGCTGCTGGATTTGAGAATGCCGTATGTGTTAGGTGAAGAGCTGCTCCCGCTGATAAACAGCGACTTCCCGGAAGTGCCCGTCATTATTATTACAGGGGCAAACGATGTGGAAACCGCCGTAAAATGCATGAAACACGGTGCATTTGACTATATGGTTAAGCCGGTTGAAAAGAGCCGTCTTGTCGGAGGGGTAAAACGGGCCGTGGAACTTCGTGAATTACAAAGGGAAAACAGATTGCTAAAGGCCCATGTGCTCTCGGATAAGCTGGAGAATCCCGAGGCATTTTCTGAAATAGTGACAAACAGTGCAAGCATGCGACCCATTTTTCAATACATTGAGGCGATTTCGAACAGTGTTCGGCCGGTACTGATAACCGGGGAAACCGGTGTCGGCAAAGAGTTGGTTGCCAAAGCCGTCAACACGCTGAGCAGCCGTAAAGGACCTTTTGTTCCTGTAAATGTGGCGGGCTTGGATGATAATGTTTTTGCAGATACTATTTTTGGACATAAAAAAGGCGCGTTTACCGGTGCTGAGCAGACCCGCAGCGGTCTGATAGAGAAAGCCTCAGGCGGGACACTGTTTCTGGATGAGATCGGCGATCTGAGTACTACTTCACAAGTAAAACTCTTGCGACTTTTACAGGATGGAGATTTTTATCCCCTTGGATCAGATGTTGCAAAGGGTTCCAATGCCCGAATAATTGTTGCCACCAATCAGGACCTTGATGTGCTTCGGTCGTCCGGCAAGTTTCGTAAGGACCTTTATTATAGACTTTGTGACCATCATATCCATATTCCAACCCTTGGTGAGCGTTTAGAGGATTTGCCTATTCTTGTGGAGCACTTTTTGGAGAAAGCGTCTAACGCTCTTTGTAAAAAGAAACCTACCCCTCCCGATGAACTGCCAATCCTGCTTTCCACCTATAATTTCCCCGGGAATATCAGAGAGCTGGAATCCATGGTTTTCAATGCGGTTAGTAGTCATAAATCCGGCATACTTTCCATGGAGACCTTCAAGTCGCATATTTTTCAAAAGTATCCAACCTGTGAAACGGAATCCAAACAACTGCTTCAGGAGAAGAGCGTTTTAATTTCTTTCCATGAACAATTGCCAACGCTCAAACAAGCCGAACAACTCCTGATTGATGAAGCCATGAAACGGGCAAACGGCAACCAGTCCATTGCTTCCCTGAGTTTGGGAATTACGCGCCAGGCATTGAACAGGCGTCTGAAACTAAACCGCCGATAGCGTTTTCACCCCATCAGAACGGTGCAATTGTTTTTGCGATGTAAACATTTCTTGCCATGCTCTAACTTGCCGGTTTAACAGCAACCTCTTAAAACAGCTAAGATCATGTCAAGATTTGTTGCACCCTTTAGACAATTTCTTTCCCGCTTGAAACAATCGCTAAAACGAAAAATGTAAAAATTATTTGATTTCACACCTTCTTTTCCATCACAGGGATATCTTCCCGAAAATTCATCAATTTATTAAGAATATCAAACCTGTCTTTAGAATCTAATGGCAGGGTTTGATTCCACAAATTGAAGGCAAACATCATTTTTGGAACGATGTTTGCTCTAAATAGAAAACAAAAGCAAGAAGCTTATTCAAGATGATTAGAGAAATCTTGGCTGGGTATAGATGGAGATAAAGGTTCAGGCAATATAAACGTTTCCACAGAATATATAGAATATTCGGTGATTGACGGTTAATTCAATAATAAGAAACTGTGAGGGGGAAAACCAATGAGCAATAAGACAGATCAGCCTGACATAAAAAAGAGTGTGCCGCCGGATGAGAGTCTTAAAGGAAGGTACAAGTCTAAGAACATAAAGTCGCTGGGTCTTTGCCTCGGAGCGTCCACCGTTTCCATTGTCCAGGTGGAGCAGGAAAAGAATCTTCGTGAAGGAAACCCGATACAAGAGAAAAAAACCCCACGAATAGTTACATATTCACTGCATCCGCACGAGGGGGACCCCAAACGGACACTGCTGT
>JBARSG010000544.1:0-3151 GCA_049644625.1 Desulfobacterales bacterium
CTTATGTATAGTGGAGCAGCATTTTTATGTTTTTATTGTAAAAAAGGAGTTGAAAAAATTAGATTGAGAAAATTTCTTACTATAAAAAGGTTTGATTATGCATCTTAGCAAAAGAATTCTTGTTACCGGCGGATGTGGTTTTTTAGGATCTCACCTCTGTGAACGATTGGTTCAAAAAGGAAATGAAGTGTTGTGCGTTGATAACTGCTTTTCAGGAACCAAGCAAAACATCGCCAATTTACATAATCATCCAAATTTTGAATTTCTCCGTCATGACGTCACCTTCCCGCTTTATCTGGAGGTAGATCAGATCTATAATCTGGCCTGCCCGGCTTCGCCGATACATTATCAGTTTGATCCGGTTCAGACGACCAAGACATGCGTACACGGGTCGATCAATATGCTGGGACTGGCAAAACGGGTTAAAGCAAAAATCTTGCAGGCCTCCACCAGCGAAGTTTACGGAGACCCTGATGTCCATCCGCAGCCGGAAGGTTATTGGGGAAGGGTGAACCCAATCGGTCTGCGGGCCTGTTATGACGAGGGAAAAAGATGTGCCGAGACCCTATTTTTTGATTACTATCGTCAGCATAATTTAAAAATAAAAGTGGCTAGGATATTTAATACTTACGGACCACGAATGCATCCCAATGACGGAAGGGTTGTTTCAAATTTTATTATTCAAGCCCTTAAAGGAGTAGCCATAACCATTTACGGAGATGGATCTCAAACAAGATCCTTTTGCTACGTTGATGACATGATTGAAGGTATGGTTCGTTTAATGAACTCCGGCGACCATTTAACCGGGCCTGTAAATATGGGAAATCCAACGGAATTAACGATTCTGGAATTGGCAAAAAAAATAACCAAAATTTCCGGATCTAAATCAAAGATCATATACGAAAAACTTCCCCTTGATGATCCAAAACAAAGACAACCTGATATTACCCTTGCAAAAAAAGAATTGGATTGGGTTCCAAAAGTCGAAATAGAAGAGGGATTAATAAAGACAATTGAATATTTTGATAATTTGTTAAAAAATGATCCAAGAATTTAAAAGGCGTAGTATTTTAATTTATTGATTTTGATTTAATAAAATTAAAACCATTCTTTCCTCATAAATATTCTGTAGAGGCAAAACTCCACAGTGTCGAAAAATATAACACTCAAAGCTGCTCTATATCTTTATAACCTGGTTTGGAATATAGTTATCCCTGCACTTCGCCTGAACCCACGCCTTGCCGATGGATTCAGTCAGCGAACGCTTCAGCAAATGGTATTGACCAAGGCGGATCTGTGGATTCAAGCCGCTTCTTCCGGCGAATCCTATCTGGCGTGGTCAATCCTCAAAAAATTACATCCCCATAAGCCCATCACAGTTATCGTGACATCAAACACCCGTCAAGGGGTGGATATTATAGATCGCGCCATTGCGGATATTACCCCGAACCAAAGAGGCGTGAGTGCATGTTCGGCCTACTTCCCGCTTGACAAACCTTCCATTATGGAAACGGCGGTAAAGACCATCCGCCCGAGAATCATGGTTCTTTTGGAATCAGAAATTTGGCCGGGTCTTTTAGCCGCCTTGAAAAAACATGGCTGCCACACAGTTATTATTAACGGAAGGGTCACCGCTAGGAGTATGACCCGGTACCTGATCTGGCCATCTTTTTGGCGTATGATCGGACCGGATAAAATTCTTGGGATCTCAGAAAGCGACGTCAAACGATTCGCCACGATATTCGGAAAAGAACGCGTAGAAGTGATGTCGAATATCAAGTTCGACAATATCGGCGACATAACTCACGGGCCCGAAACAGAAAAACACCTCGGAAAAATTATCCGGTCCGGAACACCTTTCCTTGTTCTTGGATCCACCAGAAGAGAGGAGGAACCGGAGGTCGAAAAAATCATACTTGATATTCATCGCAGACGCCCTGATACGGTTATCGGACTGTTTCCACGGCACATGCACCGTATAACGTATTGGAAAAACACCTTGGATCGTATGGCCATACCATGGATCCTGCGGTCTAAAACCGAAAAACAGGTCTCTGACGGCACAGTTATCCTTTGGGATGTTTTTGGAGAACTTTCTTCAGCCTATGAACTGTCAAAAGGCGCATTCGTGGGCGGAAGTCTTGCGCCTCTGGGCGGTCAGAATTTTTTGGAGCCGCTCACCTGCGGCATCATCCCCGTTATCGGTCCTTCATGGGAAAACTTCGCCTGGGTAGGACAGAAAATCATGGAACAGGGTCTCGTTCATGTAGCGGCAGACTGGAAGGAAGTCGCGAACTTTCTTGTGGAGAGTATAGAAAAAACCACTCCCCGCGAAAAAGTACGTAAAGCAGCTCTTATGTATGTGAAAGACCGGCAGGGCGGCACGGCCAAAGCTTGCAGTCTTATTGAGAAGTTACTCAACGAGACCTTTGAAAAACGCCCTCTTTTGCCCAATCCCTGCGTCAGGCTCAAATTTTAATCCTCGAAATACTCAATGTATTCCTGTGGTTAAAATTTTCGCCTTTCTTGGCCTTGAACAAAATTGAACATTTTTCTAAGATCTCTGAACAGCACGTACAAAAAGACAGGAAAAAGTCCATCATGACTAATCTTCCAAAATGTTACGGGATTATACCCGCACGTTACGGGTCTAAACGCTTCCCGGGTAAACCGCTGGCAGAAATTTTGGGAAAACCTATGTTCTGGCACGTTTTTAAACGGGCCAGCCGGTGTCCGCAACTTTCGAAGATCATCCTCGCCACTGATGACAACCGGATTATCTCGGCAGCAAAAAATCTGAACGTTCCGGTAATTAAAACAAGAGACGACCACTTAAGTGGTACGGACCGGGTTCTTGAAGCTGCAGAACTGCTTAACGTGCCGGAAAACGCTGTTGTGGTCAATATACAAGGTGATGAACCGGCCCACGAGACAGCCATGCTAACAGAGTTGGTTTTGCCTTTTTCTGATCCTGATATGAAAGTGTCAACCCTGGTCCAAAAAATCGATCCGGATGAGGCTAAAAACTCGGACCGGGTCAAAGTTGTTTTTGCTAACGATAACCGTGCACTATATTTTTCCCGTTCTCTTATCCCGTTTCCCCGTGATCAACAAAAGGGTGAGTTTTACGGACACATCGGACTGTATGCAT
>JBARSG010000545.1:0-1955 GCA_049644625.1 Desulfobacterales bacterium
TCCCAAAAAAGGAAATTCCTATACTATCAAGTTAGGAATTTGGACTAACCCCCTCTGAGTCCGGATAAGCGCGACGTAATCCCTTTTAATAGATTCGAAATAGGACCAATCCTCAATTGACGCTCATTGGCTGTTTTAACGAGAAGATACAGTCCTAGACTGCCCATCACAATGTTCGGAAACCACATTCCTATGACCGGCGGACAGGCACCTGTTTCACCAAAAACCAACCCTGCAGTTAACAACAGGTAATAAATCAAAAAGAAGATCATACCCAGCACCAAGCCGAATGATTTTTTTGTAGACCCGGATTGTATGCCTAATGGAACCGCCAGAAGCCCGAGGGCAAAACATGCAATTGGAATTGAAAATTTCTCGTGCAACTCCATCAGTGCATTATAATAGTTACTATCTCTCCGGGTGCTATTGTTCAAATAATTCCGCAATTCAACAAGATTCATCTCTTTTCTATGTTTCGGCCCTTGTTTCAAGCTCGAAGCCACCTGCTCAATATCCAGCCGAAGCTCATAGGTTTCAAAATCAATGTAATTTGTCGATCTGTTTTTAACATCAACTTGATATATAACGCCGTTGTAAAGCAATAAATGATAAACGTACTCGTCGGGTTCACTGAATAGTTTCCCCCTTGGCGCCACCACGGTGCTGACAATATTTTGAGTTCTTTTATCTTCAATGAAAATATCTTGAAGCTCTTTAGTTTTAGGATCTATCTTGTGCATGTAAAGCACCACGTCTTTAAAACTGTCATTGAATGTCCTGTCCTTAAGTCCAATTTCAAGATTGGATGAAACGATTTTGTATGTCAGTTCTTTGAAAGCTAATCTTCCCCACGGCATTCCATATACTGTCATAAAAAGTGTAAGTAAACACCCTAATAGACAAAATAACATTGCCGGTGGCAACAACCCGTAGATGCTCATGCCGCTGGTTTTTAGTGCAACAATCTCATTGTCGCCGGACAATCGGAGGAAAGTGAGAAGAACCGCTATCATAATTGACATGGGTATTACATAGGTGAGGAAATACGGGGTTGAATACGCAAGCATTATAAGGACCGTAAACACACCCACACGGTAATTTACAACCATGTTCGTCACTTTAAGCATCTCTACCATCAGAAAGACAAAAGTAAAAAACATCAGATTGATGACAAAAGGAGGAATCATCTCTTTGAATACATATCTATATATAATGGAACTAATTTTCATAAAAGTTTCAGGGAAGCTTATTTGTGATAATGACACATTACATAATACATCTATGGGCGCAGTCTTGTCATGGAAATTTGTTTCAATTTTTATTCAAATTATATCGAAAAAGACTTGCCGGCATGTTTTCTTACGGTGAATTCTTCCGGAGCTTCTTTTGTACTGCTGTTATCGAATTGCATCTGGTAAAGTTTAAAATATTCTCCTCGTCGAGCGATCAGCTCTTCATGTTTCCCCTCTTCTGCGATTCGGCCGTCAACGATAACGGCTATACGGTCGGCATAAGCAATGGTTGAAAGCCTGTGCGCAATCACAAAGGTTGTTCGTCCCTTCATCAGGTTTTCCAGAGCTTTCTGAACCAGTGTTTCCGATTCTGCATCGAGTGAAGAAGTCGCCTCATCCAGTATTAAAATAGGAGCATCCTTTAATAACGCACGAGCGATACAGATTCTCTGTTTTTCCCCTCCGGATAAACGCCCACCAAGTTCTCCAATATTTGTATCAAAGCCATCTGGAAAGTTCTGTATAAACTCATAAGTATAAGCTGCACGAGCAGCATTTTCTATATCTTTTTCAGATGCATTTTGGTTTCCGTAAGCAATATTGTTCCGAACAGTATCATTAAAAAGTATGGGTTCCTGAGTAACGATGGCAATCTGGTCCCTGAGTGAAGATATTGAAGCATCTCTAATATCAATGTCATCAATGAGGATAACCCCTTTGCTT
>JBARSG010000546.1:0-2959 GCA_049644625.1 Desulfobacterales bacterium
GGAAAAGGCCACGTGCGTTCTCAGCAAGGTTGCCATGTCTTTTGGTTGTTTGTATGTCTGGATCTCAAATTTTTCCGATGCTTTTAAATGTGTTGTCATTGGCATGAAAATCTCTCCTGGTAATGAAAATCGTTTTAGATCAATATACAAGACATTATTTATTGGATAAGGCTATCGATCTCTCTATTTTTATTGATCTCTTTTGGTTAACTGTGATTAATGAAAAATTGAATAAATAAAAAATAAATTGAAATTGAAACTTGTCAAGATTTTTATTCTTTTAATCACATTACGGTTTAGTTTCTGTTTTTTGTTACTGTACATGAATGGGCCGCACTGATATGCATGGTTGTGGTCGCAATACATATTATCCTATACGGGTCCTATATTAAATCTAATTTGAAGAAATTATCCTATAAGTGTTGTCTATGCCTAAAATAGCGTCAGCCCGAGATGCCAAATCGATCACGCTGGTAGGGGGATTCGTTAATATCTTTCTGATTGGCTTCAAGTTTATAACCGGTATAATTGGAAATAGCCATGCCCTTATAGCGGATGCAGTACACTCTATTTCCGACCTTTTCACTGATGTCGTTGTTTTGTTCGGGATAAAGAGCGGTCGAAAACCTCCGGATGACAGATATCCTTTTGGGCATGGTCGCATCGAAACGCTAGCGGTTGCTACAGTTGGGCTGGTTCTTATTGTTACCGCATTATATCTGGGTGTCCGGGCAGCCATGGATATCTATCTTCAAAAGGAATATCATCCCACGATATTGGCATTGTTTGGGGCAGTTATATCTATTGCTTTAAAAGAGACGCTTTATCATTATACATTACGTGCCGGGCGGCGAATTAAGAGTCAACTCATCGTAGCTAATGCCTGGCATCATCGATCAGATGCCCTTTCATCAGTTGCGGTTCTGTTGGGCTTGACGTGTGCACGTATTAAGCCTGATTGGCACATATTTGATGCATTCGCCGCCCTGTTGGTTTCTTTTTTCATCATAAAAGTCGGATTGGAGATCCTTGGCAACTCCCTACATGAACTGAGCGATGCCGCCCCTGCCCCGGAAATTCTGCACGAGATCAACCAATGCTCTTTGAGTGTTGACGGGGTGATCGATTCTCATGATCTCAGAGTCCGAACATCCGGAGGGCGATACCAAATAGAAATTCACATCATTGTCGATGCCCTATTGACTGTGGCTCAAGGGCACCGGGTTGCCAAAGCAGTAGAAAAATGCCTGATAGATAAGGTCGAAGATCTGGAAAAAGTTATTGTCCATGTTGATCCCTCGGAAGATAAAAAAAGGCCGACTCCGTAACCTCCTCGAAAAATTGAAGCTGTTTGAGTCCCGCGCGGATCTCGGCAAAAGGGGGCGTTTTGCAAAGGTCTCGATTCAGAGGCCGATCCGTGGGAACATATTTCTGAGAACTCCTCTGATACAACATTTTTTGTTTGGATCTTGTTTTATTCACAAGGGCTTTCAAGGGCTTTCCCTTCAAGCCACCTGTTTACAAAATGTTTTGTAATACTTAAGTCAATGCCGGTTTTTTCCGAAACCTTTTCCAGTTTTTCCATTATGTTTTGTACTTTTTTATGGTTTCCGATGAGCGCGTAAATCTCGACACTTCGTTTAAGAAAATTAACGGCAAGCTCGTCTTTTCCCAGTTTTAAACAGGCAGATCCGATTGCGGCCAGATCGTCGGCAATATTTTTATTAAAACCGGATAGACGATCTGCTTTTAGGGCGGTTTTAAAGAAGTCGATGGCTTTTTCATAGCGCTGAGTTTCAAGCATAAGGTTACCGAAAGCGAAGTTTACTGTTGCAAATTCTGAAAGGTTTTCCGGGTCTGTATTGGCAAGAACCATTTGCATCAGCTCCTCAGCACCTCTGTATTGGGCTTTTTTGATTAAGAGGATTCCCCGGTTGCTGAAAAGCGGGCCAAACAGTATCCGGTTTTTCTCGGCCATTTCTTCAGCCGTATTCAGAGCTTTCTCTGCCTCTTCGAGCCTGCCGCCGTCTATCAGTGCGGCAACTTTGTTAGATAGTACCTGCACTCCACCCAGGGGGTCACCCATATCAGAGTATATTGCAAAAGCCTCATCAAAAAAAAGTAACGCACTTTCAAAATCCCCCGTGATTCTGTAAACGTTTCCGATGTTGTTGAGACTCATGGCAACACCGCTTAATTGATTAGATGCAACAAACAGCTCGTGAGCTCTGAAAAAGTATTCCAGGGAGTCCTTGTAACACCCCTTATTATATCGGGCGATTCCTTTGGTCATTTCTTTCATGCCGGCGGTAATGTGCTCAGGTATTTTCTTTGCTGAGTTTCCTCCTGCACATGCAAACCAAAAGAGCGCAAATAACAGAATAAAAAATGCGTTAAATCGTTTCATAGAGATCTCTTTCTTATAAAAAGTTTTCTTTTTTATACTATCATGAAAACCCAAAAGTCAAAAGGACAAACAGAAAAAGCGTTTGACAGTGTTAAACCAATTTTTTAAAAGGTTTTGAAGCCGTCTTTTTGTATCTGGAGGGATTTGTTTGCAACGGTAAAAATAAACCGGAAAAATTGAGGATCACATGGCTTTTAGTTTGGCACTTATTATCATCTTGGGATTAGGGGCCGATTATCTGTTTAAACGTCTGCAATTGCCGGGTCTTATCGGCATGCTCATCGTCGGGGTTCTTGTTGGCCCTTATGTATTAAATTTTATGTCCCCTGAAATGATGAAAGTTTCCGGGGATTTCAGAAAAATAGCACTGATTGTGATTCTGCTTAGGGCCGGATTTGAACTCCGCCGTGATGCTTTGAAACAGGTGGGACGTGCTGCGGTTATTATGAGCGCTGTGCCGGCTGTTTTTGAAATTGGCGGAGTTATGCTCGTGGCGCCCAAGCTGCTCCACATCACCTATCTTGAGGCTGCCATCCTTGGCAGTATATTGGG
>JBARSG010000547.1:0-1882 GCA_049644625.1 Desulfobacterales bacterium
TGAGGATTTTCGTTCAAGATCAAGGCATGCGAAAAAAATAACCACAGGCATATATTTGATATTCCGAGGATTATTTTTTGAGCATAACGCAGAGATTGTGCGAAAAGACCATTAATCAACAGACTCAGAAATAAGGGAGAGTTCTTATGAGCGGGCTTTTGTTTGGCGAAAGGCTAATTGAGAAAAAAAAGATAACTAAAAAGCAGCTTCAAAAGGCTTTGGAACGCCAGCGACTTCACGGCGGCAGACTCGGGAACAATATGGTCGCTCTGGGTTTTATAGATGAGGATGATCTAAACGATTTTTTTAAGAGTGCCCCGGCCGTTCCGAAAAAAGTAAAGGAAACCGGCCTTGACTTTTCTTTCATCGTCGATCTGATAAGCAAACATGCTTTGAACATGGGAGAATTCTCCATTCCGGAAATGTCAGCACGAACAAAACTTACCTTAGCCGTGGTGGATGAGGCCATTGACAGACTGCGACATAACCAACTGGTTGAGGTAAAAGGTGCCAGTCAGCTCTCGAAACTTTCATACCGGTTAAGCCTTACCGAAGCCGGTATAAAACGTGCGTCCAGTCTCCTGGAGGTCTCCAGATATGTTGGGCCGGCGCCCGTAACTTTCGATGATTACCGAAACATGGTGGAAATACAGACCATTAAAAGTATTTTTGTTGATCCGGAAAGGATTCGAGATGCCTTTTCAAATCTCATTGTGAATGAACGGTTTCTGGAAATCATCGGGCCTGCAGTAAGCTCCGGCAAGGCCATCTTTTTGTACGGCCCTTCGGGTAACGGAAAAACCACCATCGCTGAAACCATCGGGAGAATTTTGCCGGGAAGCATTTACATGCCGTACGCCGTGCTGACTGAAGGTGAAATTATCATGATCTATGATAAGGCCAGCCATGTGGCCGTTGAACCGCAATATAGCGCTGACAGTGTGGACCAGCGATGGGTTCTCATAGAAAGACCGGTCGTCATGGTGGGAGGAGAAATGACGCTCAAATCTCTCGATCTCGACTTCAATGCCATATCAAAATTCTATGAGGCGCCACTACAAATGAAGGCGAATAACGGCCTTTTTATCGTTGACGACTTTGGACGGCAGCAGGTAGATCCGCAAAATTTTTTGAATCGCTGGATTGTGCCCCTGGAACGCAGGACCGACTTTTTATCTTTTCACACCGGAATGAAAATCGAAATTCCTTTTGACCAGCTGGTGGTATTTTCAACGAATCTTGAACCCCGCACACTGGTGGATGATGCTTTTCTGCGAAGGATTCGCTATAAAATTAACATTGATCACCCGGACCTGAGTGAATATAAAGAAATTTTTCAAAGAGTATGCGATTCTAACGGCGTTGCTTTCGATAACGATGTGTTTAATCATCTCATCGAAAACTATTATCATCAGAAAAATGTCAAACTTACCTCCTGCCATTGCCGTGACCTTATAGAACATATCATAGACAGCGCGCGTTATAACGGTCTAAAGCCCGAGCTTACAAAACAGACGTTATCCACTGCTTGGGACAGCTATTTTGTGGAAATGTAAATAAAATCGTTTTCCATTCCGCCACTAAGCCACCAAGGCACGAAGAAGGAATAATAAATATATCCTTTGTGCCTGCCCGCCATCGGCTTCGCCTTAGGCGAGGCGGGCGGGTCTTAGTGTCTTTGTGGCAAATAATTTTGGTTCCGGCCCGTCCGCCTCACTCCGCTCGGCAGGAGGGCGGGCTCGTCCGGGTTAGGTGAAAACAGAATTTGAGCACAAACCATATAAAAATTGTGGCTGAAAACAGAAAAGCCAGACACAGCTATTTTATCGAAGATACATACGAGGCCGGAATGGTCCTTTTGGGAACCGAAGTTAAATCGCTT
>JBARSG010000548.1:0-5367 GCA_049644625.1 Desulfobacterales bacterium
AAAAGAAAAAAAGATGTCGGGAACGTTTCATCACGACATACCGTCATTGAATAAAGGAGGAAACATGAAACCAGTTCTGCAGTTGGCATTAGATTTTGTAGATTTGAAGCGGGCGCTGAAAAACGCCCAGGCCGGGATTGCCGGCGGAGTTGACTGGCTTGAGGCAGGAACGCCGCTCATCAAAAGCGAAGGCCTCCACGCCGTCCGGGAACTGCGCAAGCTTTTCCCTGACAGAACCATTGTGGCGGATATGAAGATTATGGATGCCGGTCGAACTGAGGTTGAAACTGCAGCCAAAGCCGGTGCCAATATAGTGGATGTGCTTGGCGCATCCAGCGATGCGACCATCCGGGAGTGTATCCAGGCAGGCAAGAACTATGGCGCCAAAATTGTGGTCGATATGATAGCGGTTAAAGATGTCGTGTCAAGAGCCAAATTCGTTGAGGATTTAGGAGCGGACATTGTAACTGTCCATTGCGCCATTGACGAACAAATGGAAGGAAAAGATCCTTTCGAAATTTTACGACAGGTCTGCCAGGCATTGACAATTCCGGTGGGAGTGGCCGGGGGCATCAATTCCGAAACTGCCGCCAAGGCGGTGGAGGCCGGTGCGTCTATAGTCATTGTGGGTGGAGCCATTAGTAAGGCTATGGACCCTGAACAGGCATCCAGAGAAATCCGCCGGGGAATCGATACCGGTGAGAGCATCAGTACCACCCTTTTTAAGAGAAAGGGAGAAGCTCAAATAAGGGAAATGCTGGAACTGGTATCGTCGGCTAATCTTTCCGATGCCCTGCACCGGGGTGGAGTTTTGCAAGGAATTCGACCGCTTTTTCCCGGCATCCGAATGGTGGGTCGTGCGGTTACCGTAAGAACGTATCCGGGAGATTGGGCCAAACCGGTTCAGGCCATTGATGTGGCTGAACCCGGTGATGTTATCGTCATCGACGCCGGTGGCGCGGGGCCTGCCCTTTGGGGAGAACTGGCAACCCATTCGGCCGTGCAGAAGGGCCTGGCCGGGGTGGTCATTGACGGCGCCCTGAGAGACAGTCCGGAAATTATCGATATGCAATTTCCGGCTTTCAGCAGACTTGTCATGCCCAATGCAGGAGAGCCCAAAGGATTCGGGGAGATCGGCGTGCCGGTGACGGTGGGCAATATGCACATAGAACCCGGAGACTGGTTGTTGGGCGACTATGATGGCGTTGTCGTACTGCCGCGTGCCATTGCAGTGGAGTATGCAAACCGGAGCATGGACGTACTTGAGAAGGAAAACCGCATCCGGGAAGAAATCAAAGAAGGAAGCACTCTGAGCAAGGTGACCGAACTTTTGCGCTGGGAAAAAAAATAACGGATGATACAGTTAATCAGAGGATTTAAAGATATCCTTCCCGGGGAAGTAGAACTCTGGCAGTATATCGAAAAAACCGCCAGGTCCCTTTTTGAAGATTTCGGTTTTAAGGAAATTCGTATTCCGATTATGGAACGTACGGAACTATTTGCCAGGAGCATTGGTGAAGATACCGATATTGTGGAAAAAGAGATGTATACCTTTCCGGATAGAGAAGGGAGTCTCATCACCCTGCGACCAGAGGCAACGGCATCTGTTTGTCGTTCCTACATCCAGCATAAACTGTATTCAAAGGATCCGGTCCAAAAATATTTTACAATCGGCCCCATGTTTCGGAGGGAAAGGCCCCAAAAGGGGAGATACCGGCAGTTTTACCAGCTCAATGCTGAAATTTTTGGGGTGGATTCTCCGCTGGTTGATGTTGAGTTGATCTTTTTGCTGGCAACACTATTTTCAAGACTGTCTGTTTCCGATGTTGAAGCACATATCAATTCGCTGGGTTGTCCGGAATGTCGCCCGACGTTCAAAGCGGTGCTTTCCGATTTTCTAACATCTTGCACCGGAACTCTTTGTTCAGACTGTATCCGGAGAAAGGACCGGAATCCCTTACGGGTGCTCGACTGCAAGGTGCCTGCCTGCAGAGAGGCCATGGCTCACGCACCTTTCATTTTGGATTATTTATGTACGGAATGCCGCCAACACTTTGAAACCGTCAAGACAGCCCTTGACGCAATGAACGTGCCATTTACCATCGATAAAAGGCTGGTCAGGGGCCTTGACTATTATACCCGAACCACTTTCGAAATTCAGACCGGCTCATTAGGCGCCCAGAGTGCCGTGGCAGGCGGCGGCAGGTACGATGGCCTGGTTAAGGCCCTTGGCGGACCCGATACCCCGGCAACCGGTTTTGCCATCGGTTTTGATAGGCTGGCGGAAATTACAGGATTGAATCGCAATGATTTTATCAAAACGCCGGATATTTATTTGGCTGCACTGGGTGAAAAAAGCCTGTCCCTTGCCTTTGAATGGAAAACCACGTTATGCCTTGAGGGGATTAAAACCGAGATGGATTTTGGCGATAAAAGTTTAAAAAGCCAGATGAAACGGGCAGACAGACTGGGTGCAACACATGTTCTGATCGTCGGCGATAATGAAATTAAACAAGGATCGGTTATCTTGCGTAATATGACCACCAAAGAACAGGTAACAATTCCCATCGAACATGTTGTGGAAAATATAAAAGCAAAATTAACGACATAAGAAATTAGGTGTGAAACTCGCCTTTGGCGAGGACGATTTTCTTCTCGCCACCAGGCACCAAGACACCAAATATTATAATATAATTCTTTTAATGCCATTTTTATTTTTAATTATACATACCCCTTCCTCGTGCCTTTGTGTCTTTGTGGCAAATATTTTTGGTTCCGGTTTATCCGGGTTAGGTTGAAAGGAGTTAATTCATTGTCAGATAAACTTGGAGATATGAGAAAAACCCATACCTGCTGTGAACTTGGAGTAGATGATGTTGGTACGGAAGTGGTGCTCATGGGTTGGGTGCAGCGCCGAAGGGATCACGGCGGAGTGATTTTCGTGGACCTGCGCGACAGGGAAGGGATCACGCAGGTTGTTTTCAACCCTGAATTCAGCCCTAAAGTCCATAAAAAAGCCCATGCCATTCGAAGTGAATATGTGATTGGCATTCGGGGGAACGTCGAAAAAAGACTGCAAGGCATGACCAACCCCAAATTGAAAACCGGTGAGATAGAGGTGTTTGCCACGGAACTTAAAATATTAAATGCAGCCGAAACTCCGCCGTTTATGATTGAGGACAATCTGGATGTTTCGGAAAATATTCGGCTGAAATTCCGTCACGTCGATTTGCGGCGGCCCCTTTTGCAAAAAAACATCATCAAAAGGCACACAGCTGCCGCTTCCATCAGACAATATTTGAACAATCTCGGGTTTATCGATATTGAAACACCGGTGCTGACCCGCAGCACACCCGAAGGCGCAAGGGACTATCTGGTGCCCAGCCGGGTGAACCCGGGTCTTTTTTACGCCCTGCCCCAGTCGCCCCAGATCTTCAAACAACTGCTGATGATGTCCGGGTTTGACCGGTACTACCAGATTGTAAAGTGTTTCAGGGACGAAGACCTCAGGGCGGACCGCCAGCCGGAGTTTACCCAGATCGACATGGAAATGTCCTTCGTCGGAGAAGACGATGTGATGGAAATTACAGAGAACATGATGGTCCATCTCTTGAGGGATGCTCTGGACGTGGACCTTAAAACCCCCTTCAAACGCCTTTCCTATGATGATGCGGTTGGCCGTTTTGGGCTGGACAAACCCGATGTTCGGTTTGAACTGGAACTCGTGGATATTTCGGACATTGTACAGGACGCAGGTTTCAAGGTTTTTTCTGATGTTGTTAAAAAGGGAGGCATGGTCAAGGCGCTTAATGCCAAGGGGTGCATCAATTTTACACGCAAAGAGATAGACGATTTGGCCGAATTTGTCTCCGTTTACAGAGCAAAAGGTCTGGCATGGATCAAGGTGCGTGAAGATTCCTGGCAATCCCCCATTGCGAAATTCTTCACAGACGGTGAAAAACAGGCACTTGCAAAGCGTATTGATATGCAACCCGGCGATCTTGTATTTTTTGTGGCCGACCAGCCCAAGGTCACCAACGAGGCCCTGGGACATCTTCGAAACTTCCTGGGGAAGAAACTCGGCATGGTAAATGAAGACACATTCAGTTTTGTATGGATTACCCGGTTTCCTTTGCTGGAATTTGATGAAAACGAAAAACGGAACCAGGCGTTGCACCATCCCTTTACGGCTCCTCTGGACGAGGATTGCGACCTGCTGGAGAAGGACCCGCTTTCCGTCAGATCAAAGGCATATGACCTGGTGTTAAACGGTTCGGAGATTGGCGGCGGGAGCATCCGTATTCACCAAAGAACGTTGCAGGAAAGGGTGTTTACAGCACTGGGGATGGATCGGGAAACCTATGAGGAAAAATTCGGATTTCTGCTTTCGGCTCTCGAGTCCGGAGCCCCGCCCCATGGCGGGATAGCCATCGGTTTCGACCGACTGGTGATGATTTTGTGCGCACAGCCTTCCATCCGGGACGTCATCGCCTTCCCAAAAACTCAGAAAGCGGCATGCCTGCTTACCAATGCCCCTGCTCAAGCAGGCAAAGCCCAGCTCGACGAACTCTATTTAAGAATAAAAAAGTTTTAAATAAAAACGATAAAAATCATATAGACTCTACTTTACTCATGAGTAAAATCGTGTTCTAAAGATTTTACCAGGTGCATACCGGCAGTAAGGATTATGAAAAAAAGGAATAAGAGTGCTGCCTGCTCACAAATTTTGTAAAGAACTTCTTTTGCCTTAAGGCCCGCTCACAGCGTCCGGGTTATACAACCTAAATTCTGCAATTGTCGCAATTGCCGGAGATGCAAGGCATCGAGCGTGTAGCTGTAGTGTGCTACCGCAAACGCTCGATAACGCAGTAGATCCGGTGAATGCGGCAATCCCGCAGGGCAACTAATCTCGAAAAAAACAAAATATATGATGCCTGCATTTTGGTGAAAGTTCAATTTTGTCAAATAGAGTGTAACATTTTGTAATCATAAAACAGTAACATGCTTTCGAGATTAGTTATGCAGATTTCAGGTACAAGCTAATTTATGAGCATCCTTGACTATTTTTTGATTATGGATTAATTGTTTGCAAAATGTTCACAGCATTCACTTAAACCATAACCGGTGGAGGTTTGTATGATAAAAAGGAACCCCTTAACTCCAAAAAGAGATAAGGGGTTTCGTCTTTTTATAATTATTTTTAAATAAAAGAATACAATGGCCACGGACAACAAACAAAAAGCAAACAAGCTCTGCGGAAGCATCCTCAATTATTTTCCAGCCCTTACCGAAACAAGGTTTAACTTCAGGACACTTATTAATTATCGATGGACAAACAATGAGCTGACACTAGATCTGTCAATATTC
>JBARSG010000549.1:0-4999 GCA_049644625.1 Desulfobacterales bacterium
CATTTTAGCCCCGAAAATACACAGGCTCTTTATAACCTTTCATGGATATTGGCTTCTCATAAAGATAAAGAATTTCGAAACGGCAAAGAAGCAGTAAGGCTGGCCCAAAGACTTTGTAAAATCACCCAGTACCAACAGCCTTTGGCACTCGATTCCCTTGCTGCGGCTTACGCAGAGGTGGGAAGTTTTGATGATGCGGTTTCAACCGCTAAAAAAGCGTTTAAACTGGCTCTGGAACAAGGGCCGGAAGAACTTGTTCAAGGGTTAAAAAAGAGATTGCAGTTGTATGAAAAACGACGCCCTTATCGTCAAACACGCCCCGGAGAAGGCAGGAGCTGATATGCTGGGTGCTAAAAGCGATTTTCGCAAAGTCTTTTTAGTGAGTCTCTGTTTGGTTGCTGCCGTTATTGTTACGTATATACCGGTCATTCATTCTGATTTTGTCGGGTATGACGATGAGTTGTATGTTGCTGAAAACAAGCAAGTTCAGGAAGGCTTTACTTCTGAATCCCTTAAATGGGTTTTCACAACGTTTCATTCAGCAAACTGGCACCCGTTGACCTGGCTTTCTCATATGTTGGATTGCGAGCTGTACGGATTGAACCCGGCGGGTCATCATTGGACCCAGGTAGAGTTTCATATTGTAAACACCGTTTTGTTGTTTTTGATTCTTTTCAAGATGACCGGAGCACTTTTCAAGAGTGCTTTTGTGGCGGCTCTTTTCGCCCTACATCCGTTACATGTGGAATCTGTTGCATGGGTATCGGAACGAAAAGATCTTTTGAGCACTTTTTTCGGATTGATGATGATTTTTGCATACCACCGCTATGTCAAATCGTCTGTTCTTAAGAACTATCTGCTGATTATTATATTCCTTAGTTTAGGCCTTATGGCCAAGCCCATGCTGGTAACATTCCCGTTTGTTTTACTTTTACTGGACTTCTGGCCGCTTAAAAGATTTCAGTATAAGAAAAATGAAAATGACGATCTTTTACAACCCGAAAGAAAAATTTATTATGGCTTTAAAGGCCTCATGCGACTCATTTTAGAAAAGATTCCACTTTTTATCCCGGTGGTTATTTCAAGCATTTTGACTTTTTTAGCACAGAAAAGCGAAGGTGCGATAAAAACGTTAGGGGCTTTATCGCTGAAAACCCGCATCGCCAATGCACTTGTTTCCTTTGTCAGCTATGTGTCAAAAGCTATCTGGCCCAGCAAACTGGCGGTCTTTTATCCGCATCATAGAGACGCTCTGTCCGGATGGACCATCATTGGGGCTGCTTTAGTGATTGCTGCGGCGATCCTTTTATCTATTCGCTCATTAAAGAAATATCCGTATATAGCCGTTGGGCTGTTCTGGTATCTTGGAACCCTTGTCCCGGTAATCGGATTGGTACAGGTCGGCGATCAGGCCATGGCGGATCGATATACCTATATCCCTTTGATAGGGCTATTTATTATTGTCGCATGGGGCGTTTCAGATCTTTTTAAAAAGTGGCAATATGGAAAAACCTTTATTGGTGTATATAGCATGATAATCCTTTCAGCATTGGCATGGAAGACATTCCATCAGTTGGGTTATTGGAAAAATGGCATTACGTTGTTTGAGAATGCCGTTAAAGTAACTGAAAACAACTATAATGCACAAAACAATTTGGGCACGGCATATTGTCCGGTAGATCTTGATAAGGCCATTTACCACTATAAAGCAGCCTTGAAAATAAACTCTAATTTTATACTGGCACTTTACAATCTGGGAACAGCTCTTTCTGAAAAAAAAGATTATGAAAATGCAGTATATTATTTTAACAAAGCGCTTAAAATCAATCCAAAAAGAACTGATGTGCGGATGAATCTGGCAAATGTGTTGTTTATAAAGGGAAAGGCTGATGAAGCAGTGTCCCATTATATAGAAATACTGAAAACCGATTCCGAAAATGCTGATGCGCACTATAACCTAGGATATGTGCTGTCTACTCAAAGGAACTTTAAGGAGGCTGTTTTTCACTATAGACAAGCACTTAGAATCAATCCGGAATATGTAAAAGCACACTATTTTATAGGAAATATTTTGCTAAAACAGGGTAAAACAGAGGAAGCGTTCACTCATTTTTCCCAAGCGATTAAAATGGATCCTGATTATGTTCAAGCGTATAATAAAGTCGGACTGATACTGTTCAAACAGGGAAAACTTGACCGAGCAAAAGTGTTTTTTTCAAAAGCCATTCAGATCGATCCCAATTATAAAGAGGCACGCAAAAACCTTGGGATCGCAAACCAAGCCCTAAAACCTGCTAAACCGTAACATATTGTCTGGAGAGTTTTTATGTTTAAAAATAAAAAAGTGATTGTTGTCATGCCGGCATACAATGCTGCTCAGACCCTTCGAAAAACCTGGGATGAGGTCATGGCCCAGGAGGTAGTGGATCTGATTATTGTAGTGGATGACAAAAGTCAGGATGAAACCGTGTCCATCGCAAAAGCATTGCCCCATACTTTGGTATATACACATAAGAAAAACTTAGGGTACGGCGGCAACCAGAAGACCTGTTACAGGCTTGCATTGGAAGCCGGTGGTGATATCATCATTATGGTCCATCCGGATTATCAGTATACACCCAAGTTGATTCCTGCCATGGCCTCCATGATCGGAAACGGTCTGTATCATTGTGTGCTCGGTTCACGGATTCTGGGTGGTTATGCATTAAAGGGGGGTATGCCGGTATGGAAGTATATCGCCAATCGTTTCCTTACCTTTGCAGAAAATGTTCTAATTGGTGCGAAACTCTCAGAATACCATACGGGATTCAGAGCCTTTTCCCGCGAGCTGTTAGAAAGGTTACCGCTTGAGATAAATTCTGATGACTTTGTATTTGACAATCAGATGCTTGCTCAGATTGTCTGGTCCGGCTACACCATTGCGGAGGTAAGTTGCCCGACAAAATATTTTCCTGAGGCTTCGTCCATCAACCTGTTTCGGAGCATCAAATATGGATTGGGGTGTCTTTTTACCGCCGCAATATTTCGTTTGGCAAAATTGAAGATCGTAAGCTCAAAATTGTTCCCTGAAGATGTTTTGTTGTCCTAAAAGGTTATCGGATTAAATGAAGAAGATTTTGTCAAACAGAGGTGTTGCATTCTGGACCTTGATTTCGCTGTCATTTATTGTCGGAACGATTTTGAGGTTTTATTTGATTTCCAGTCAAATTGTCATCGATGATGAATGGCATGGAATAAATTATGTAATTGGACGGTCTTTTCAATATGTATTTACAAATCATGGATTGGGCGCGAATTCGATCCCAATGAATTTATACCGCTGGTTTTTATTAAACACCGTCGGCTGGTCGGAATTGTTACTCAGGGCGCCAACACTTATTGCAGGCGTTCTAAGTTTAATAATTTTTCCCATTTTTGTTGTTAAAATGTTTAATCGCCGGACTACGGTTATTTTTTCTTTTTTACTATCTATGTCTCCAGTTTTGATTTTTTACAGCCGTATGTCTCGGCCATACGGTATAGTTGTGGTTTTAAGTTTTGTCTCTTTTTTCAGTCTGCTTTTTTGGATGAATAGGAGTGAGCGGAAGTTTGCATTATTATATATTGCTGCTGCTGTCTTGGCAATATATTTTCATCTCTATGCTTCTATTGCGGTACTAACGCCCTTGGGAATTATGTTTATATTAAAAATAATTCAAAGATATTATAAAAATAAAAAGGAACGATTTCCGATATCTCCAAGTGTTAGTGCTCTTGTTTACTCGGGATTTGCTATTCTTATATTTCTATCCATTCTGCTTTTGCCTGCACATATTAAAAATCTCTGGTGGTTGCGCCCGCTCGGCCATGATAGAATGACTTTTGAAACAATAGCCGGTTATTTATCTATTTTAAGTGGAACTTCAAATAAAGTAATGGCGGTCATTTTTTTATTAATGTTTGTATTTGGTCTATTTGTTGCTTTGAAGGAGAATTTACTGTTTATTATTTTTCTTATTGCTATATTCGCCTTATATTTCATTATGATGACTTTATCTCATCAGGAAGGCAGTCATGCTGCCATTCAGGTTGCAAGATATAGCATTTCTGTAGTCCCCCTTGTTTTGATTGTTGTGGCTTTTGGCATGGATCGTATATTATTTTATCTGCATTCTTTTATAAAAACATACAACATAAGTTTAATTTTAATATTCTTAATTCCATCTGCCATTTTAATAAATTTGTTCACTTTTGGGCCCTTATTGGGAACGTATCATTCTCCAAATAATTTTACTAATCATTCAGCATTTCAAGATTCTTATAAACCTCATAGCTGGACACAGTCAAGATCCCGTGATCTGACACCCGGCTTGATTATGGATAAAAAGAATTTGTCAAGTTTTTATTTTTATCTTGCAACTCTTTTAGATACCAAAACAATTATTGAATACCCCTTGTTAATGGGTGATCCATTTAATTTATATTACTACTATCAGCATTTTCTTAAAAAAAATATTCTCGTAGGATTTACACCGAAACTCATTATTCCGGAAAGGACTCAGGATTACATATTCGGGGTATATCCCGTAGATTATGTGATGAGTCGTTTACCCGACTTAAAGAAAGTAAAATTTAAAAACATGGTTGATATGGATAACATCGAGTCCATAAAAAACAGTACTGCCGATTACATTATTTTACATAAGCATTTAATTTCAGAAATGTTTCCACATCTCAAAATAAAGAAGGCCCAAGCAAATAACGCTGTCATACATTTTAGTCAAGCGTATAGAAAGTATTTCGGCAATCCAATTTTTGAAGATAAAAACATTATCGTTTATAGAATATGATGATTTAGGAAGCTGCCAGGAATTCGTGATGTAATGTCAATCCATTCTTTGCATTATTGGTTACGACATCGCCAGTAGAACAACTCCCGCCAAAACTGAAAGTAATATGCTGCCCCCCATTTCAGAATTTTTAATTTCCTTTCTCCGCCAATACGTTCCGGTTCATCCAT
>JBARSG010000550.1:0-5190 GCA_049644625.1 Desulfobacterales bacterium
GACCAGTACGAACACTACTTGATGAACAAGCTTAAAAACTTACTGCGTCTTACTCACAATCAGTTAATCGATGCGAAATTAAAAGTGAAATATTCCCGTTGAAAAAAATGGGGCCTCTCGTATTTCCTATGTACTTCCGGCAACAAGTGGTACTTCATAAATTGTTTTGATTATGTCCGTACTCCTTAAAAATCTTTCAGAAGATGATGCTGACACATACCGGCTGGTCCTGTCCTCAACCGGCATCTCTCACCACGTGAGAAAAAGGGGACACGGATGGGAGATACGGGTTAATGATACGGATTATGAAAAAGCTGTAATTGCAATCGAACAATATCTTAAAGAGAACCCGGAGGTACAGAAAACTGAAGACCCTCTATATTACAAATACCAAAGGACATTCACAGGGATATGGGTATCTATTCTATTGATCGCATGCCATGTCGCGATTGCAATCGGTGACAAAAGTGACTTATTTGTAAAGACGTACGGATCATCGGCTTTTCATATTTTGCACGGAGAGTTGTACAGAAGCGTGACATCCCTGATGCTTCATGCCGATCCATTGCACCTGATGGGCAATATTGCCGGTATTGCTATTTTCGGGACTGCTGTTTGCACAATCATGGGCTGGGGGGTGGGCTGGCTTATGATTCTTGTCACCGGAATCGTCGGTAATTTGACGAATGCGTTATTATACCAGTCCGGTCATATTTCGGTGGGCGCTTCTACGGCTATATTCGGAGCCATCGGTATCCTAAGCGCCCATCAGTTCTTTAAGAAGTTCAAGCAATACGGGCAAAAAATAAAAGCGTTTCTCCCGTTAAGTTGTGGTCTGGCGCTTCTGGGTATTCTCGGCTCCGGAGCGCACTCTGACGTGATGGCTCATCTATTTGGTTTTTTAGCAGGAATTTTATTGGGTTCCCTATACAGTCTATTTGTGAAGCGTCCAACAACAAAGGGATATCAGACGGGTTTCCTTTTGGTCACACTATGTTTACTTGCCATGGCCTGGCTCAAGGTTTTTTGATGAGTAATAGCGTCTGAAAGACCCATACCGTCACTCAAGGAATTTGGAGTATAAAAATGGACAATGATGTCGAGGACTTGTTTGATCGGGCCCTTAACAAGTTTAATATTGATGCGTACGACGAGGCTATAAAGATTTTTAAAAAAGTTTTAGAGATGAATCCCG
Organism: Desulfobacterales bacterium; assembly: GCA_049644625.1. Lineage (GTDB taxonomy): Bacteria > Desulfobacterota > Desulfobacteria > Desulfobacterales > UBA11574 > S5133MH16. Next base: position 1,196 of record JBARSG010000550.1, read on the forward strand.
ATCATCCGGATGCGTTGTATTACAGAGCGCTTGCCCGGGCAAACCAAGGCGATTATAACCAAGCCATCGCTGATTTCACAAAAGCAGTGGAAAAAGATCCGTTCGATACGGACAGTTTGATAGGACGTGGAGAAGCCTGGCAGAGCAAGGGTAAAGTTAAGCGGGCTTTGGCTGACTTTAAGAATGCGCTGAGCATAGATCCGCATAATCCGGATTATCAAAAGCTTGTAGATGATCTGGAAGAAAAATAACAAATGTTTAAATCATTTCTCTTGAAATCATCCCCGATTTAGTTTATTTGATCTTGAATGGTATGCAGTGTTTGAATTCGAAGGCGCTATAAAATATTTTATATAAGTCTAATAATTTACTTTAAAAAAGTATTGTAACCAACTCAACTAATAGAATAAATTAATTACGCCTGGGTGGCGGAACTGGTAGACGCAAGGGACTTAAAATCCCTCGGAGCTTAGTCTCTGTACGAGTTCAAGTCTCGTCCCGGGCACCACATAAAAACCAACGATGCCAGTTGGTTACATCGAAGCCTCTTGGGCGCTGCCAAGGGGCTTTTTGTGCCAAAATCAACGATTGTGCCCGAAATTGTGCCTAAAACGTTCTCAAAATATTTTTCGGGATGTTTTACACTCCTTTCGGCTCTATCAAGAGACCTTTTCTGGTTAATAAAGCTTTATTAAAAACATAACCTACTAAAACTATAAAATAATTGTCAAACAACTCTGTTTTTCTGCTCCCTTAAGAAAGTATCCAGCGCCTCGATCACCACGCCGGTGATGGTGGTATTGTTCGCTGATGCAAAGCCTTCAACTCTTTCCGCGAGCTTACAGGGGATATTAATGTTGAACTCCTTGGTTATATCAGAGCATTGATCTTTGAAATTTTTGTTGTCCATTTTCAGCGCCAGCCTCTTCGGTTTCAGTTAGAATGAACTCATCATTTCAAGCCATTGAAATCAAGATTATCACAAAAACGTTCCTAAAGGAAGCCATATCCCAAGGACAACCACCTCCCAATAACCATACAGAATCCTTGACAGTTCTTTATCGCTAATGTATTCATTTGAATTAATTCAAATTTTGGAGACTACAGATGAATAAATTGGATCTTATTGAGGCGCTTCAAAATGAAGCAGGGATTTCAAAAAATAAAGCCGAAGCGGTTGTAAGGCTGTTTTTTAATGAAATGGCAAACGCCTTGGCAAATGGAGACAGGGTGGAGATCCGGGGACTGTGTTCATTTTATGTCAAACGATACAAGGCATACACTGGCAAGAACCCCAAAACCGGGGAACGGGTTAAGATTAAACCAAAGAAGCTGCCGTTTTTTAAATGTGGAAAAGAATTGAAAGAGAGGGTAAATTATTAGCTTTATTTGATAAGTTGCGATTTACAAAACAAATCTTCAATGATATTGGATTTATGCTGATGCAAGCTTCAGGCACGCAATCTTGAACGAAAAATCGGAATAAGGAGGAAAGAAAGACCACAATATGTAGGATCGGGGGATCATCGGGGTTGGCCAATAATTTTTAACAAGGTCAATCGATATCTAAATAGTATCACAACCTTTTGACATTACTAAATATTTCATGTAATGGTAAGATCACAAAGGTTTTGACAATCTCGATTTTTGTGACATAATCTCAATTTATCTGCAATTTTTTAATTTTGGGGGAACCACAATATATTGTGTCCACCTTATTTATTTCGATTGAGAAATATTGATCGAATCCCACGTTGTTTTTTTATATGAACCACTGAGCACTGTTTAAGGAGTGTTATGAATAAGAAATTAGTTATTATCGGTATCGGAATTGTTGGTGTTCTATTGCTGTGGTTAGGGATTTCAGTTTATCCGGACTGGTTGTGGTTTGAAAATTTGGGCTTTTCGCCTGTTTTCTGGACCATGCTGTTGAGCAAATTCGGGTTTGGATTGATGGTCTGGCTGCTTTTGGCCCTGATCATCGGTATGAACATTTACGCCGCCAATCGTTTAAACCCGAGCATCGGGACAGGGGGGGATTTTAAAGTTGCCGACGATTATGTTTCCCAATCCGGCCTTTCCACTGCAACGCTAAAAACCCTGGTGATCGCTTTTATTCTGTTTTCCACCTTTTATATTGCTTCAAAAGGCTCCACTCAATGGGATTTGCTCTTGCGCTATCTGTATCAGCAGCCTTTTGGCAGCACCGACCCTGTTTTTAACCGGGACATCGGTTTTTACTTGTTCTCGCTGCCTTTTTACATCTTCATCCAAAACGGGTTGCTGATTCTTTTTGTCGTGGCTGCACTGGCCACGATGGGCTGGTATCTGAAAAACGGTGCCCTGAAAATAGAGGGTGACTTCAGTCAGGCCCGGGGTGCCCTACCCACTTTGCCTAAAATCACCCTTGCGGAAAACGTTAAAAAGCATCTTATTTTTCTGGGTGGAATCGTTGTGCTGCTACTGACCTGGGCCTATCGTCTGAAAATGTTCGGGCTTTTATATTCCACCCAGGGACCGGCTTTCGGCGCCAGCTATACCGATGTTCACATCAAGGTTCTGGCCTATAAGGTAATCGTTTTTGTCTCGATAGGATTTGCCGTAGTCCTTTTTATCAACGCCTTTAAACTTAGGGCAAAATTAATCTGGATTAGTGCGGGAATCTGGATAGGAGTCGTGTTGGTGCTGGGGACGGGAGTCCCTATCCTGGTCCAAAAAGTTATAGTCAAACCCAATGAACTGGCCAAAGAATCCCCCTACATCGCCTACAATATCGATTATACCCGCAAGGCCTACAACCTGAATAAAATCAAAGTAGTCAATTTTGAAGTGAACGACCAGCTCAGCACCCAGGATCTCAAACAGCATGACGTAACGATCCAAAATATTCGGATCTGGGATGAGCGCCCGCTGCTTCAAACCTACCGGCAGATTCAAGCCATACGGCTGTATTACGATTTTAACAATGTCGACGTCGATCGTTATCTCGTCAACAACCAGTATCGCCAGATCATGCTGGCCGCCCGGGAGATGGTGGTCAACAAGCTGCCTCCCCAGGCCAATACCTGGGTCAACAGACACCTCACCTATACCCATGGCTACGGACTGGCCGCAAGCCCGGTTAATGAAGTGACCAGCGAGGGGCTGCCCCGCCTCTTTATCAAAGACCTGCCGCCTTCCTTTGAGCCGGACCTGAAGGTCACGCACCCCGAGGTCTATTATGGCGAAAAAACGGATGACTATGTGCTGGTAAATACCAAAGCCAGGGAATTTGATTATCCCAAGGGAGACAAAAATGTTTATACCACCTACCAGGGCAAGGGCGGTATCCATATCAAATCTTTTTTCAGAAGGCTTTTGTTTGCCATTGAGTTTTTGGATCCCCAGATACTGTTTACCACGTATTTAAGCCCGGAGAGCCGCATCATGTTTAACCGGCGGATTGACCAGCGGACGAATTCGATTGCCCCCTTTCTTGATTATGACGGTGATCCCTATCTGGTTGTTTCCGGTAGAAAGCTCTACTGGATTCAAGACGCCTACACGACCTCTGCGATGTATCCTTATTCGCACCGGTCTTACGGCTCTTTTAAAAAAGGACGGCTTAACTACATCCGCAATTCCGTCAAGGTCACCATCGATGCCTATAACGGGGATGTGGCTTTCTACATGATTGATGAAGAAGACCCCATCGTCAAAACCTATGCGCGGATCTTCCCCGATCTGTTTAAGCCTCTCAAGGAAATGCCCGCGGAGCTGAAAGAGCATATCCGCTACCCCAAGGATCTCTTCAAAATCCAAATGGAGACTTACACGCAATATCACATGGAAGATGTCCAGGTCTTCTACAACCAGGAAGACCTCTGGCAAATTCCGGATGAGGTCTATGGGGAGAACCGTCTGAAAATGGAACCTTACTACGTCATTATCAAGTTACCCGAAGATCAAAAGGAAGAATTTTTCCTGATGACCCCTTTCACCCCTTCCAAGAAAGA
>JBARSG010000551.1:0-6656 GCA_049644625.1 Desulfobacterales bacterium
ATCCATCTTTACCGTTTGGTTCAGGAAGGTCTGAACAATATCCGCAAGCATGCCGATGCCGCCCAGGTGAATATCATGCTGATGGGGGCAGCTCCGAATATCATCCTTCACATTGAAGACAACGGCAAAGGTTTTGATGTAAAAACTCGACAGTTTGTATTAGGTAATGAGAAACGGATGGGTCTCCAAAACATGAAACAAAGGGTCAACCTGCTTGGCGGCCAAATAACGATTAAATCACGCCCCATGCAGGGCACCAAAATATTGATAAAAATTCCTTTTAAGAGGCAAAAAAGTGAGTCAGAAAAAGCGCATACTAATCATTGACGACCATCCTCTGTTCCGGGAAGGCATTAAGACGATTATAGGGCACAACCCCAAGTATGAAATTGTTGGGGAAGCAGGCACCGGGCATAAAGGACTTCAAATGTCCAAGGAACTCAAGCCCGATTTGGTTTTGTTGGACATGGCTTTGCCGGATATAAGAGGCCTTGTGCTTATCGGTGATATTTTAAAATTTTCCTCCAAAACACGTATATTAGTTGTCAGCATGCATTCCAAAATAGACTATATCGTAAAATCATTTCAGTCCGGTGCCATGGGCTATTTGATAAAGGACTCGGCTGCAGATAAGCTCCTGGAGGGAATTGAATGTGTGTTAAAAGGACATTATTTTATGGACACTTCGGTTTCCCATAAAGTGATAAACAAGCTTATTGGATTGCCGGAAAAGCAGATCGCTGTAACGGGTAGCGGTTACGACTTGCTGACCGCTCGCGAGCAGGAAGTCATGGTCCTGCTGGCCGAAGGGCTGTCTACAAGCCGGGTTGCCGATAAACTTTTCATCAGCCCTAAGACAGTCGAAAACCACCGCAATAATATTATGCGCAAACTCGATCTGCATAACATAATTGAACTGACACGCTATGCCGCAAAGCTCGGCCTCATCGACATTGAGTTATGGAAAGAATAAGTAATTTTTCAATAAGTTCCGTCCTATCATATCGGCGATATACTCCCTGTTGTATAGGGGAATTTCCCTCCTAGGAAATTTCCTCAGAAAAAATGAGCCTGCCCCCTTATGGACAAAATTAATAAAGCCGGTAATAAATAACCTGTCGATAAATTCCGTTTATTACACAAAACCCCAAATGTTTTTATCTGGGAGCCTTAAGTTTAGAAGGGGTAATCAGGTGTCAGTGGCGAAAGTCCTAAACACTGACACCCGAAACCCGGAGTGATGAAAAGTTGAAGCAAAAAAATTAGTTCATGGCTATCTTAAGTATGGTTGCCGAATCGGACAAGAAATTTAGATCCGTTTAACGTGGAAATGACGTTGCCGAGATGAAGGCGTTTTTGTTTGCCAAGCACCCCGAACTTTACAGTTTGTAAAAAAGGCTGACACCGATTCATTGCAAAATTTAATAACAATACCTCTAAAAAACACATATTTACTATTATATCAGTAAGTTAAATATATATTTCGGGGCGTTTCATTTTGGTATGGTTATTGCTGTAAAGAAAATGGAAAGCATACGCCCGGAGGCATTGAGAAGTTAAAACAATCTTTATAACCATCAGCAAGCAAAGGAGGAGTGTTATGGTAGAAGTTAACGACTTTAAAAAATTGGATATATTCAATGTGTTTTCAGAAAAACAGTTGGCAGAACTGGCTGAAATCACAGAAACAAAAAAATTCGAGAAGGGTGCTCATGTTTACGAGAGGGGTAAGCGGGCCGATCACATTTTTGTGGTTAACAAAGGAGTGGTCAGCCTAAATAGATTCGAACCCGGTGAAAAAGTAGGGATTTCTTTTGAGAAGCGGGAGAAAGGCGAACTTTTTGGCACGGCCTGCTTCATGAAACCGCAGGAATATACACTAACGGCTGTTTGTCTGGGAGACTCAGAGGTTATGGCAATTGATGCAGACAAATTGCTCAAACTTTGTGAAGCCGATCCTGAACTGGGATATAAATTTCTAAAGGAGGTCTCAAAGATTTATTTCGAGCGGTATAAAATCGCAAAAAGGCAAATTCATGAAATGGTCAAAGCGCCTACGATTATAACTGCTCTGCCGGGATAAATCGGTTGGTTGCCAAGAAAAAAAGATAATAACCTGAATCTTGCACGAGTCGGAGGCTTTCATATGCAAGGCACTTAAGGGTGAAGGTTTGGCGTGCTACTTCGAAACCTTAATAAGGCAGCGTATGGGAGCCTTGGGCTTGCCCTCCGAACCAACCTCATCACCTCCACATAGCGCTGTTCAATCACACAAACATTAGGGCAAACGCATTTGAATCCCAATATAGGGGGAACGCTCCACGACGGCGTTTACCCTGACACAAACCCATAACTGTCTTGCCTTTTATCTTCTTGTTTGTTACATTTTATTACCGGCGGGTCTGCGAAAATCTGCGTCCTATTTAACTTGATGTTTTATTATATCAATTTTATGGAGGCTTAATTATGAAAAAGTCAATTGGTGCAAAAACAATAATCTATCCTTCTCCTGTTCTTATTGTTGGAACCTATGACAAAACAGGAAGACCAAATGCCATGACCGCTGCCTGGGGAGGGATTTGCTGTTCCGAGCCCCCATGCGTTACGGTATCGCTGAGAAAAGCAACATACAGCTTTGATAATATTGTAGAAAACAAAGCATATACTATAAATATTCCTTCTGAAAAGTATGTAAAAGAATGTGATTATTTTGGATCGGCATCCGGCAAAACATCGGATAAATTTTCAGCCACGGGTCTTACACCCATAAAAAGTGATTTGGTAACCGCGCCATATATAAAAGAATTTCCTTTTATATTAGAATGTAAACTCCTTCATACATTTGAAATCGGATTACATACCCAATTTATTGGTGAAATTGTTGATGTCAAGGTTGATGAGAGTGTAATGGATGCAAATGGAAATCCTGATATAGAAAAGGTCAAACCGATTATATATGCGACTTCATCTAAAACTTATCATGGCATCGGAAAAAAAATTGGGGATGCATGGTCAATTGGAAAAGACATCCGGGACATCAATAAGTAGGCAAATAACTTTTCAATAAGTTCTGGCGTATTAAATGATGAGCAAATTTCTTTCAAAGCAAGGACATATTATAGAGGAATCCCGGGGAATAAATCCTGACGGTGATCCCATCCAAAGGTTGCAGACTGCACTGAGCGCCTTTCTCGGAACCGATGAGTTGACTGCCGAAACCGCGTTGATCATCAACAATGCCTGTGAGAAGGGCAGAATATCCTTTGCGAAAGTTGAAGAAATAAGCGAGGGCAACTCGGAAGAGGTGTTGCTCCTTTGCTGGGAATGGAGGCTGCTTGTACCGGTCAGGTCATCGAAATGCGGGGAATGGGATGACCGCCTGCTCGTGTTGGATCACGGTGAAATTTATGAATTGCCAAATGTGGTCAAATACCTCATAAAATCCGCTTGTCGAACCGGTCAGTGGGATCCGGACTTTGCTTTGACGGAACTCTTCTCAGATACCGATGAAACCTTACGGAGTCGAATACCCGATCTTCTGAAGAAGATGAACGGACTTGCTCATTTTAATATTATCAATGCCTTTCAGATAAGGCAGGCATGTGCCAGGGCAAACGTGAACCAAAGCGTAGATACCTTAATAGCCCTTCTAAAGGCCGGCGGAGTGATCAGCCCAAAGCTGAGGGCGCTGTCTGATGTAGCGAAGGCGGGTTCGCCCGTTTACGAGATTAACCCGTGTCTACTCGCTTAAGCCAGTCGGGTCTTCTCCAGTATTCCATTATTCTACGGCCATGGCGGGATGAGCCAAGCTAACTCATCGAACCTTTTTTTAAAGGTCTCTCGTTGTTTACAAATTGACTGTCTGGTTTATTTCTGATATCTGAATAGCAATTATAGCCGGTTATAGCCTATTTCCGTATTTATGCAAAACAGATTCTTTGGAGCCTCAGCATTGTGAAGCTGACTATTTACAGAAAGATGATGCTCGGTTTTGGCGCCGTTATCGTTATAATGATCATTACCAGCACCTTTATCCTGTTCGAGTTGAATACGGTTTCGAATGCGGCTAAAATCACCCTTACTTCTGATGTCCAGGTAGTAGATTTTGCCAAGCAACTGGATGCCATACTCCAAGATGAAAACGGCTATGCCCAGAAATATCTTATCTCCCGTGATGAGACCTATTTTTCTATATTCGTTGCATCGAGCCTGCGATTTGACCAATACTTGAATTCGTTGTTGAAGGCTCAATTAGACGAGATAGAGCGTTCCCTTATCAGGAACATGCGCCAGGCCCATGAATCATTTGTTGCCAGCATGCAAAGCGAGAGAGATAGTCAAGATTCCAACTACAATCCGGTACGTGACAACCTGAGGTCGGACAGCCTGAAAACCCTTTACAGGTCTCTTGATCACCTTATCAGCGCCAATCAGGTTTCCATTGGGAATGCCATGTTCAGGATTGAAACATCGACAGACCGTTCCGCCAAAGTCGCTCTGTTGTTGATTGCCGGGAGCCTGCTGACCGCTATTTTAGCCGCCTTGATTATTACTCGTACCATCACCAGTCCTATAGATGACCTTATACGAGGGACTGAGCAGATTGCGCGGGGTAATTTTGAGCAGGTCAAAGTTTCTTCTAATGATGAAATGGCCTTGCTTGCCGATGCCGTTAATAACATGAGCGTCAAAATCAAGAATATAAATAAACATAGAACTCAAATGATGCAGCAGATTTCGCACGAGCTTCAAACCCCATTACAGGTGATGCTCTCTACACACGACATGTTGAAAAACCAAAGTTCGGGTCCGCTGAATGATGAACAACTCCGGATGCTTGACACCATTCGTGGGGGAATTAAAAAATTGGCAGGCTTCAGCAAACAATATCTTGATCTCGCGAAGATTGATTCCGGCATGATGAAATACTACATGGAATGGACAGATCTTCTGCAGCTCATTGAACCTATTGTTGAAGATGCAAAGCTCATTGCTGCACGTAAGAATATAACTGTAGAGTTGGTTGCGCTCCCTTCCTCTAAAGTTATGGTGGATGCAAAAAAAATATCTATCGTTGTCAGCAACCTTCTCGGTAACGCAATCAAATACACACGAAACCATGGAAAAGTCAGGGTGAAACTAGGTCCATGCACCATGGGTGCATTTATAGAGATTCAGGATTCGGGAATCGGGATCACTCCAGAGGAACTCCCCAAAGTATTTACAAAATTTTATCGAGCCGGCAATACAGGCAGAACAAAGAGCGGGGGAATCGGAGTGGGCTTGGCCCTTGTCAAGGCATTTACAGAAGGGCACGGTGGTAAAGTTTATGCTGAAAGTACCGTTGATGGCGGTTCGACATTTACGGTTGAACTGCCGGTCTCGCCTGAGGAATTTCAAGGCCCGGCAATACCCGAATCGAATCAGGAGTAAGGACTTGCTCATGGAAGGCCGTAATGTAATAGTTATAATTTTATGCTTTTTCCTCGCCGGTTGTGTGTCACAATTTCGCGGTTTCAAGCTTGAATCGCAAGCCCGCAGTCACATGGAACGCGCTGCTGCGCTGGAGGATTCATCAGCGTATCACCAGGCCGCCCGGGAGTATGCGATTGTGGCCGAGCGGTATCCTTCCACAAGTTATTATAAAGGCGCGGTTTGGAAGGCTGCATTGCTCAATATTCATCCGGCCAACTCAAAAATCGACACCAGCGCAGCACTTTTTTGGATGAAAGTCTATCTCGGATTGTCGATATCCTCTAAGGAGAAAGAGGACGCAACATTATATGTTGCCATGATAGAACGCATTAATGGTTTGCAAGCCGAACTTTTTTCTCTTGTTTCAGAAAAGGACAAACTCCTTGCAGTTACTCGGAAACAGTCCAGCGATATAGTGACCGGCACCCAACGGCTGGGGGAATTGGAAGCTGAACTGGCAAAAGCCCGGGATGAGCTTAAGAAAATGAAAGAAGTGGATGTGCGGATGCAACGGAGCAGAGATAAAACTAACAGCATCACATCCCTCGAATTGGCTCAAAAGGCTTCGGAACTTAACAATGATCAAGACAACACACAGCAATCAAGCAGACACAATGCCCTCATACATCAAGATTTTTATCCTTATACGATTCAAGTCAGTTCTCGTAAGAATAAGGACGCATCTATTCGGGAAGCAATGAAAATAAGAAACAAAGGTAATTCCGGATTCGTTTCCCATGCATATATTTCCGGAAAGGGAGATTGGTATCGTGTATTCATCGGATTTTATCGGACCCTTGAAGAAGCACAACAGGCGGCTTCTGAATTGAGAAATCAAGAGTATGTTCATGCCTTTGTGGTTAATATGCCCTTTGCCATTCAGATCGGGATTTCCTCTAAAGATGAAGAATTAAAAATACTTGAGGCCGATCTTCGATTAAAAGGATACTTGGCCTACAGCGTTCTGGACAGATTATACAACAACAAAATAAAGCTCCTGATCGGAGCCTTCCGCACAGAAAAAGAGGCTGCAATACTCGCAAAAGAGATAGAGAAAGAAGGTTTCAAGCCAAAGGTGGTCCGGCGTTAAACAGTTTCCATCCAGAAATGGCCCTTTTCCGCAATCTCTGCGTCAATCTGCGGAATTACTTGTGCGGCGTACCACTTGTACGCCTCCGCGT
>JBARSG010000552.1:0-1750 GCA_049644625.1 Desulfobacterales bacterium
CGTCACACCCGGCCATGACAATAAAGCGTTTGATGTCGCCGGATTTTACCGCATCAACGACCTTGTCGGCCAGGGCTAGCACCTGATTGTGGGCAAACCCGCCGACAATCTTGCCGGTTTCGATTTCAACGGGCGGGTCGCATTTTTTGGCAAGTTCGATAATTTTTGAAAAATCCTTTGCGCCCCCTTCCAGTCGATCGGGAATATGTACCACACCAGGATAACCGGTCATCCCGGTGGTAAAGATTCTATCCTGATAGGTATTGCTTTTTTTTATGGGGATAATACAGTTTGTGGTCATCAGAATCGGACCGTTGAAGGATTCGAATTCCTTGTTCTGTCGCCACCAGGAGCCGCCGTAGTTGCCCACAAAATGATCATATTTTTTAAAGGCCGGATAATAATTGGCCGGCAGCATTTCACCGTGAGTGTACACATCAACTCCGGTTCCCTGGGTTTGTTTGAGCAGTTCTTCCATATCTTTCAGATCATGGCCGCTGATCAGAATCCCCGGATTGCCTCCAACTCCGATATTAACCTCTGTTATTTCAGGGTTTCCATAGGCGGTGGTGTTGGCCTCATCCAGCAGAGCCATAGTATTCACCGCCGTTTCTCCGGCTTTCATGACCAACCCGATCATGTCGTCTACCGGCAGGTCCTTTGTGGTAGAAGCCAGGGCTTCCATGATAAAGTCGTAAATTTCATCTTTTTCAAATCCGAGAATGGCGGCATGATCCGCATAAGCGGCAATCCCTTTCAAACCGATGATCAACAGCTCCCTGAGAGATCGAACATCTTCATTCTCTGTGGCGAGGACCCCGACCGATCTGACCTTTTCTTCAAATTCGGCTACGTCATCCGAGAACCAGGTGGCAGAATGATGTAATTTTTCATCAAAATCCTTGCCGTGTTTTTCCTTGTAAGCGGCCATAACCTTGTCTTTAAGCGCCTCCCTGCGTTTTAAACCTTCTTTGATCATCTCAATAAACCGGTCATTGTCCCAGTTGGCATTGGTGATGGTGGTAAAAAGCGCCTGTGCCGCAAATAAGCCGTTTTCCTTATTTGACATACCGAGTTCTTTGGCCTTTTCGCCGTAAACAGCAATACCTCTTAGTACATAGATCAACAGATCCTGTAGATTTGCGGTATCCTCGGGTTTTCCGCAAACACCCTTGATCGTACAGCCTTCATTTTTGGCTGTTTCCTGACATTGAAAACAAAACATAATTTTTCCTCCTTTGTTGGTAGGTTAACAATTGTTTTTTTTAACCTTTACATTTTCTTTTTAAGTGCCAGTTTATCTCTACCCTTTACCACAGGCAATTGTCATTGACTTAGGTCAAGAAAAGAAAAATACAAAGGAATTTTGTGAGTTGCTTTTTCCATCATAAAACTGCATTAATTGATTCCCAAATTTCTATTCGGTGTCCCTCCGGATCAAAGAGATAAAAACCTCGGGCCTTGTGAATTACAAAGCCTATTGAAAAACAAGCAACTTGGAGAATCTGCGTTAAGTAAAATTGTGCTCCTTGTGTTTTTCCGCAATAGCGGCGGCCAGATCATCCAACGCCTTAAGATCCTTCTCTGAAGGCACACCTTTGCAAAGGACAGGGTCTATGACTTCTACCTTGAGATTGGGGATCATTCCCGCCAGTGTTTCTACGGTCTTTCCTCCCCATCCATAGGAGCCGATGATGGAAATGAATTTTGTTTTGGGACGCAGGGCGTTTGCCAAAAAAGCACTGTAAGC
>JBARSG010000553.1:0-1955 GCA_049644625.1 Desulfobacterales bacterium
GGCTAATAATCTCCACGTCCATCGCGATGTTATCACCGGGCATACACATCTCTGCAGTCTTGCCATCCCTGCTCATTAACGCATGAACCGAACCGGTGATATCGGTTGTTCTGAAGTAAAATTGTGGCTTGTATCCTGAGAAGAACGGCGTATGACGACCGCCTTCCTCCTTGGATAAAACATAGACTTCAGAATGAAACCTGGTATGTGGCGTAATACTGCGTGGTGCCGCGACAACCTGTCCACGTTCCAAATCCTTCTTTTCAACGCCCCTCAAAAGCAAACCAACGTTATCACCGGCCTGACCATCATTGAGCGTCTTATTAAACATCTCCACCCCGGTAACAACAGTCTTGCGTACTTGATCTGCAAGCCCAACGATTTCGATCTCGTCGCCGGTATGGACTATACCACGCTCAACCCGGCCTGTACCGACCGTACCACGACCTTTAATGCTGAAAACATCCTCGATCGGCATGAGAAACGGCTTGTCAACATCACGCACAGGAAGCGGAAAGTAATCATCGACCGACGCCATTAGTTCGTCAATGCACTTGCAGGCTTCATCATCTTTGCCTTCGCATTCCATTGCCGCCAGGGCCGATCCCTTGATAATAGGGATATCGTCGCCTGGGAATTCATACTTGTTCAACAGGTCTCTTGTTTCGAGTTCGACCAAATCGATCAGTTCCGGATCATCCACCTGGTCTACCTTGTTCAGAAAGACCACAATATACGGCACATTAACCTGACGGGCGAGAAGGATATGCTCGCGAGTCTGTGGCATAGGGCCATCGCCGGCTGCCACCACCAAAATAGCCCCGTCCATTTGGGCTGCCCCGGTAATCATGTTCTTGATGTAGTCGGCGTGGCCCGGACAATCGACATGAGCGTAATGACGTTTATCCGTCTCATACTCTATATGCGCAGTATTTATTGTAACGCCGCGCTCTCTCTCTTCCGGAGCATTGTCGATGTCTTCGAACTTTTTAACATTTCCGCTGCCGGCCTTATGCGCCAGCCGCATTGTTATTGCAGCCGTCAACGTTGTTTTGCCGTGATCGATATGACCAATAGTGCCAATATTAATATGTGGTTTTGTCCGTTCAAATACCGCCTTAGCCATCTTAATATAAACCTCCAATGTGCTGGGTTAGTATTTCATTACTCTATATTTTAATCAAAACTGCTTTTCAACCTTTATAATTAACTCACAGCCAGGATAACTGATTTCCATGCATCCAAAAAGCTTTGGCAAACGGCTTTTGGTGCCGGACAAGCTATCTTGGCTTGACCACTTACATTTAGCTGCTGATGGGGCTTGAACCCATGACCTCGTCCTTACCAAGGACGCGCTCTACCACTGAGCTACAGCAGCAAAACCCAATTCACCGACCGACACCGCGTAGTGAACCGAGTCAATAAACAACAAATACTTTCATATCCGGCAAAAAAGCCGACAAATACAAAGCAATTTACTTCATTCCTACTCATTTTGTCTATAAAAAGTGCGCAGGAATCTATTATTTTCAACAATTTTTAATATAAACCACGTACATTATATGAACGACCGTGAAAGTGCAAACATAAAAATAAAAAAAAACAAAAATATTTGAATTTTTTGCTTTTTTGCTCAAAAGTACATCGATATAGCTACTATATCAACATAGCACTTCACAAACGCTCGCATATATTGCAATCTCGGTCAGATACCGGGCAGTAACATCTTCATCAGCAAACTTGAGCATTATTGTAGTCGTTATATTAGGCCTTTGTTGGTCGGCAGGCCGAAAACAAAATCCCTCAGAAAGCAGAACAAAACGACGGAAAACGCTGAAAGCTACTCAATTCTGATCAGGAAATAGAACTTCAGTTCTTGCCCCGGCCTGATGTCACAAAATGCGTATCAGCAAAATCCATGAATTGCCGCCAGTCATACTCAGCCAGATTATGCC
>JBARSG010000554.1:0-5396 GCA_049644625.1 Desulfobacterales bacterium
GCGGTCATTCTCCGAGGCGGATCAGAAGCGCTTCATTCAAACCAGGCTTTGGCGGGTATTATCAGCCGGGCGCTTGCTGAAGCCGGCCTTCCTGCAAAAGCCGTCCAGGTCGTACCCATCAGGGACCGGGAAGCTGTCAAGGTTCTTTTGAGTCAGGAGGAATTTATCGATCTCATTATTCCGCGCGGGGGGGAGGGATTGATTCGTTTTGTTGTGGAGAATTCAACCATACCGGTATTGAAACATTACAAAGGGGTATGTCATGTATATATAGATGACGGAGCGGATCTGGAAATGGCACAAAATATTTGTTTCAACGCCAAGGTTCAGCGCCCCGGTGTATGCAATTCCATGGAAACAATGCTGGTACACCGGTCAATATCCCATGAATTCCTGCCGCAGATGGCAAAGCGCTTTGTAAAGGCTGGTGTTGAAATCAGAGGCTGTGCTGAAACCTGCAGGATATTGCCCGATGCCCGAAAGGCTGAAGAAGCGGATTGGCCGGAGGAATATCTAGATCTTGTCCTGGCCGTCAAAATTGTTAAAGACATGGATCAAGCCGTCTCGCACATCACAAGGTATGGCTCCAGCCATACGGAAGCCATTGTCACGGGTGACTATAAAAGGGCGAGGCGCTTTGTGCGTGACGTGGATTCTTCTGTTGTTCTGGTAAATGCTTCCACACGTTTTAACGATGGCGGAGAGCTTGGACTGGGTGCTGAGATCGGCATCAGTACCTCAAAGCTGCATGCTTTCGGACCTATGGGAGTAGAGGAACTTACCACAACCAAGTTTGTTGTGTTTGGAGATGGTCAGATAAGAACTTAAAACGCTCTAAAAACGGAGAATTTTTGAAACACATAGGACTCTTCGGCGGTACGTTCAATCCGATTCATTTAGGACATATCCAGGTTATTCAGGAAGTTAAAAAGGGATTTGGTCTGGATAAAATTTTTATTATCCCTTCGGCACTTCCACCCCACAAAGAGCCGGACGGCCTGGTGGATGCCGGAGACCGGGTGGAGATGATCCGCCTATCATTTTCAAATCACCCTGACTTTGCGGTTTCTGATGTTGAACTGAAACGTTCCGGGCCGTCATATACCATCGACACGGTTCGCAATTTTAAGTCGATTCTGCCTGAGGACACCGAGCTTTTTCTGATCCTGGGGCTGGACGCCTTTTTAGAAATAGCCACATGGAAATCCTATAAAGATCTTTTTCTACTGATCCCTTTTATTGTTATGTCCCGAGGCACTGAAGGAGAAGATGGCACGGTGTTTGGGCGGAAAACCGTTGAAGATTATCTCAAATCCAAAATTTCAGAGGGATATAAGCTATCAGCTTCGCAATCATCTTATGTTCATGAAGAAAAAAAGCCGGTCTTTGTCTTTAATGTTACTCCTATTGATATTTCATCAACGAAAATTCGCAAGCTTATCAAAAATGGAAGCACAATTAAAACTCTGGTACCTGAAATCGTCGAAGCCTTTATAAAAAGCAAAGGACTTTATTTATGACAAATCTTCCTGACCCTTATCCGGCCCAATCCCTTAATCTTTATATCCAAGCCGCTTTGGGAAAAAAAGTAATCGATCTTGTTGTTCTTGACGTTCGAAAATTATCTTCTATTGCCGACGTTTTTATCATCTGTAGCGGCCGTTCCAATCGTCAGGTTATGGCAATAGCGGAACATATTCAGGTGGATCTAAAGAAGCACGGTATAACGCCGTTAAGTGTGGAAGGCAAAAAAGAAGGGCACTGGATTTTGCTCGATTATGGTCATGTGATCATTCATGTTTTTTATGAACCTGTTCGCAGCTTTTATGACCTTGAAGGTCTCTGGATAGATGCAGAAAGAATCGAGACCAAAAACCTTGTTCACACTAATGGAGAAAAATTAAAAACGGACGTAACCGTTTAGTTCTTTGGAACCGGCCGGATCACCTCGCAAAAGACTCTCCTTACTGGCCGGCCACATCTTTCCCGCAATGCTTGCAGATTTTTGCTCTTTTCTTTATTATTTCCGCACAAAAAGGACACTCTCGGGTGAAATATCGTTCATGAATCTTCTTTACAGATTCATCGACTTTTTTTTGGATAATTTCATTGCCGAATCTGGCACTTCTGATGGGATCTATGGCTTCCAGTTCCCCTATGTCACCGATCATTTCCGCTGCCTTTAACCGCACCCGTTGCGGTTCAGTGGCATCAAGAAGTAATCTGGCCACAGTAACCGAGTCTTTGGATACATAAGCACCCGCAAGAATCGAAAACCCTTTTTTTATGTTCTCTTTCAAAATTTCCTGTTCTGCCAGAACCTGATCGTCAATTATTTGCCCGGTGCCTCCTATGGTGCTGAATACCGGCATGTATTGAAATTGTTTGGTGCCGGGGTAACACATGCACCTGACGGAAGCTTTATGGGCATAATTATCCATTATATCATCCCATCCCTTTAAATACACCGGGCAATCATCATTGAAACATAAAAACAGGTAAGGTGTTCCCCAGCCCAGGCCGTCGCTGAAGGAAAAAGGAGGGACCTCCCATATACTCATTTCCTTGCCGCAGTGGGGACACAAGGGTTTTTTCTGGGAAAGAATTTTTTCTAAAACTTGTTCTTTGGTTTCAAAGGCCATTAATTATTCTCCATTTTTGATGATCTCGTAAAAGATGAATTCATCAGGTTTTAGGTTTTAAGCAACTACATTTTATTTTTTTAACAGACAGTTAAAACTTAACACCCAAATTTCTGAACTCAAGTTTCGGACCCCGATTTTGTATAGTACTATTAAAAAAGGTTTGCAATACTAAGTTGAATCAAAATACGTGTTCACGAAATCTTCGGCATAACTTCAGGAAATCCGTTTTTATGCCAGCCTCTAAGATTATAATAATCCTGCAGCATGGTTCCGAGTTCTTGTTTTTTAATTCTGTGTCCTGTTTTAAGGATTTCTTTGTAAAAGCGTTTCGGGAGATTGTCGTCTTCAGGCTTCAGGCCTTCCCGTATATTAAAACAGCGAATCAAGGTCGATATTTCAGCAGCTCTTTTGCGCAATGCGGCTTTGTCCTGTTTTTGCCCGGTGGTCATTTCGATAATCTCTCCCAGACGCTCCCAGGGATACATATCTCTGTAAAATCGGCACAGAATGAGTGTATCCATAAGAGTCAGACGGTCTTCGAAATCGATCAAAAGTTCGGCTTTCCCCTTGATCGTCTCCGGGGCGATCATTCCTTTTATCTCAGGGTTATGGAACGTTGCCCTTAAATGGCATGCGCCACGGTCGGCGGTGGCAAAGGCAAGCCCACATCCCTTGAGAACCCTGGGATCATAACCGGGCAGTTCAAGACCTTTAACATGCACAGCTATGTCTTCCATGTTCCAGGTCCGGGCCGCATGTCTGATCCCCCGGGCCAGAATGTCACCGATGCCCTGTCTGGTTGCGATTTTCTTAAGCAAACCGGCTATGGCATCCACATCTCCATATTCTATCTGAAAATCGATTTTTTTCCTTCCGGCAGCCTCAATGGTAAATCCACAGAGATTTCCTGCGGATATGGTATCCATGCCCAGACGGTCGCAGATATCATTTAAATAGGCTATTGCTTCAATACTGTCGATCATGCAGAGACCGCCAAAGGCGAAAATGGTCTCATATTCAGGTCCTTCGATCTTTAGGCCGGCATAGGGGCCGTTCAGCACAGTCGTCATTCTGCCGCATGCGATAAAACATTTAGCGCATGCACGGGGCTGAACGTTGCACTGCTTATGCAAGGCCTCAGCACTGATATTTTTCCATTTATCAAAAAAACCTTCAGACCAGTACCGGGTCGGGAATGCCTTTATCTTATTGACGGACTCGACCATCATGGGCGTACCCATTTTTTTGTACACCTGAACAACAGGATTGTTTTTTGATTCTGCAGCAAGTTCCTTTGAAAACGTTCTCACTCGTTTTTCATTAAAAAGCGGGCGTTTTTTATTGCCCTTAAAGACGATTGCCTTAAGATTTTTTGAACCCATGACCGTTCCCACGCCGGTCCTTCCGGCGGAACGCCAGTAGTCGTTTTCAATAACAGCAAATCGAACAAGGTTTTCTCCTGCCGGGCCGATGACCACGGCTCCGGATTTTGTTGCTCCTTTGCCGAATTTTTCGTTTACGGCATCTTCGGTTTCATAAGTATCCATTCCCCAAATATCGTTAGCATCATGGAATTCTACTCCCTCAGGCTCTATGACAATGACTGCCGGGCGCTTGTTTTTGCCTGTGAAGACGATGGCGTCAAATCCTGCTGAATCGATTGCTTCCGGCACTTTGCCACCAGCGTAGGATTCAGAATAAAAATCGGTCTGGGGTGACTTTGTAAAGACTCCGTACCGGCTTGAGCCCCATATCATGCTGTTGGTGATCGGACCGGTTGTGAAAATCAGGCAGTTGTCCGGTGAGAGCGGGTCAACGCCTTCCGGATTCATTGAATAAAGGAGATATGAAGCCAATCCTTTGCCGCCAAGGTATTTTAAAAGCACGGTATCAGGTAAGGTTACGATATCATATTTTCTATCGGTAAGATCGACTTTCAAAAATCTGCCGTAAAAGCCATACATTATTGATGCTCCAAAAAAATAATGAGTTGGGGCGAAGCCCCATAAGCGCTAAATTATTTAGTAAACATTCACAGTTACATTTATGCCGTAACGGGTTATTTTGAAAGATGAACATCGAACATCGAACGTCCAACATCGAATGTTGAATGAAAGACAAAAACAAGGGCAAGAATTTCGTTAAAAAAAATTACGGAGCGAAGCGACATCATTATTCGATGTTCAACGTTGGACGTTCGATGTTCGATGTTCATTCTGTTCGATGTTCGATGTTCATCTTTTTCAGTAAACCTTCCACTGTCATCCCGGCGCAAGAAACAACTTGGCGCTTATATGCGAAGCCCCTAAGTTCTTATATCCAGCGTCCGGGGATAACGGTCCGGCAATATTTGCATTGATTTCCGTCCAGGTTGTAAGTCGGTATGAAATAGCCGATCCGCTCAATTAGCAGCTTTTTACAATTGTGGCAATAGGTGTTATTTCCCTCCGGATAGGAAGCGTTGCCCACATAGACATAATGGATTCCTTCAGCCATGGCAAGCTTGCGAAACCGGACAAGGGTTGAGATTGGAGTGGAGGGCAGACGGTCGAGTTTGTATCTGGGGAAAAAACGTAGAAAGTGCAAGGGATAATCAGGCCCGAGGTTTGTAAGAATCCACCGGCACATCTGTTTTACCATTTCGGCATCATCCACATACCCCGGAACAATCAGGGTCGTCATCTCAAAATGGACTCCCTGTTCGTGCAGTGTGTTGAATGTATTTAAAACCGGTTGCAAACGGCCGCCGTT
>JBARSG010000555.1:0-3837 GCA_049644625.1 Desulfobacterales bacterium
GGGGAAGATCGTCTGCAAGGATTTTTCGGTGGAGGCCGGTGGCATCTTGAACGCACACGTAACCTGCATTGAGGCCGGGGAGCCTGTTTCGGAAAAGGATTTGTCAGCATCCGAAAAAAAGTAAATAGCCCGCCCTCAATTTTTCCACCAGGAGATTTTATGAAAGATTTTAGAACAATCAGCGCCAACACCCGACTGTGTGCGGTTATCGGCAATCCTATTGCTCACAGCCTTTCTCCGGCAATCCACAATGCCGCCTTCGCGGAACTGAACCTCGATTTCGTGTATTTGGCTTGCCGGGTCGAGGATGTAAAAAATGCATTGGCGGGCATGAGGGCGTTAGAGAACTTTCGCGGCATGAGTGTCACCATTCCGCATAAAATCGAAGCAATGAAATATGTAGATGAAATTGCCGAGGCAGACCGCAGCATCGGTTCAATTAATACGGTTATTCATGAAAAAGGCAAACTGGTGGGGTTGGGTACGGACGGGCCGGGTGCGTTAAAGGCCCTTGTTGATGCGGGTATAGAAATTGACGGTAAAAATATTTTAATGTTAGGCTCGGGCGGTGCGGCACGGGCGATTTCTTTTACCCTTGCCCTGAATACCAAGCTGGAGCAACTTTCAATTTTGGATATTGACGAGAGTATGCTTCAGCAATTGACGGCTGATTTAAAGGCAGGCACGAATGCTCCCGTCACATCCGAGTTGCTGACCCAAAGCGCTCTTGCCGCAGCAATGGACACTGCCGATATCATCCTTCACTGTACGCCGGTGGGTATGCATCCAAACAAAGATGCCTCCCTGATTCCTGCCCAGTTATTTCGATCCGAGCAGGTGGTCTTTGACATTGTATATACCCCTCTTGAAACCAAACTGCTTACCGATGCGAGGTTTCGGGGCCTTAATATCATTTGCGGAGTCGAAATGTTTATCAACCAGGCGGTCCTGCAATTTGAACGGTTTACCGGTGTTGACGCACCAGCCGAGGTTATGCGTCGCGTGATAATGGAGCATTTAAAATCATGAATATCGTACTGATCGGATATCGGGGCACTGGAAAAAGTGTGGTGGGTGAGCTTCTGGCCAGGCGCCTTGGCATGCCGTGTATGGGGATGGATGCGCAAATCGTCAAAAGGGCGGGCATGCCCATTCCGGAAATTGTGGAGAAATTGGGTTGGTCCGGGTTTCGCGATATAGAATCTGAAGTGGCCCGGGAATTGGCAGAGCTTGATAATATCATTATTGATACCGGCGGCGGGGTTATTGAACGACCGGAGAATATTGAGGCGCTGCAAACCAGCTCCCTCATATTTTGGTTAAGGGCTTCAGTGAATGTGATCGTCTCGAGAATTCAAGAAGACGCCCAGCGGCCTGCCTTGACCACCGGAAAAACTTTTACGGAAGAGGTCGAGGAGGTCATAGAGCAACGGATTCCCAAATACAAGAGCGCCGCTCAATACGAAATTGATACGGACACATTAACACCTGAGCAGGTGGCGGAAAGGATTATCCAAATCTGGCGCAAAGCATAGGGGGGCGAGCCCGGCAATTTCTTCTCTCTTACCGCAAATAGGTTCTTGCACCGGCATACCGGGTCTTGAAATACCTCTTTGAAAGTGAGGCAGCACATATTCTCCGGCCTTTCCCCGGTGCATGTATAAATTTATTGTCACCGGTATATATTCCCACATGAGAAACTCTTTTACCTCTGGAGGTGGCAAAGAAAACCAGATCCCCGCTTTTGAGTTGACCTTTCTTAATGGGAATGCCGGCCCTGTATTGTTCTTTTGACATACGCGGAAGATTCAGGCCGTTAACCCGGTACACCGCCATGGTAAGTCCGCTGCAATCAAAACCATCATCCGGTGAGGAACCGCCCCATTGATACGGAAGACCGATAAAGCGCCTGGCGGTTTCCACAATTTCGTTTCTGAGATAACTTCTGCCATATTTCCTCTGCTTTACCGCCGCATAATCATGAGGACTTACCAGGTAATACTCATCGATGATTCCCGCAGCACGAACAGTTTCAGCCTTTCTGCGGGCCGCCTCTTTTGAAGGGAAATCACCGAAACGAACCTTATAGGTCCCTGTTTTGTGAACAAAATAATAGGCGCTCAACCCATTGTCTTCTAAAATCTTGGTGAGCCGGAT
Source organism: Desulfobacterales bacterium (assembly GCA_049644625.1). Lineage (GTDB taxonomy): Bacteria > Desulfobacterota > Desulfobacteria > Desulfobacterales > UBA11574 > S5133MH16. Next base: position 2,158 of record JBARSG010000555.1, read on the forward strand.
CGCGTTGTCCGGATTTGAAAAGGCGCCTATTTGGATAGAATAGCCCATCACGGCCAACCCTCTTTCCGGCATTTTGGGGCGCGAAACGCGTGGCACAGCAGATTTGCCCCCGCAACCCGCTGCCAGCAGGATGAAGGATAACACAAAAAAAACAGGGGTCCATTTCCACTCAAGCGTTGAGAACCGGCGTTGTCTTCGCAGCCGTTGTTTCATGGCTAATCCATAACTTCCATTTCCCGGAACCAGCAATTAGGCATTTGGGGTTGGACCGCGGTAACCAACTATAATAACAGGAAAAGAGGTTTAAAACAGAGCTTAAAATTGTCTTAAACGACTCTTTTTGACCCTAAAAAGGACCTTTTAAGCTAAATAGTATTTCAAAAAAAATCCTTAGACCTGTTATTTTTTACCCCAAATAGCATGTTTAAGAACAAAAAACGGTAACTTTTAGAGCTTTTTTAACAATGTTTAAGATACTTAGCGTGGTCCGACCCCAAATCTAAATATTAAATTAAGACCAAAAAATTTGTCAAGAATATTCAAGGAAAACAGCATAATGTGTTAAATTAAACCTTGACAATTGCTGTTGGAATAGGAATATGTAGATTTATCCATTGTTTGTTGACCTTCCGCAATCAATTTCCGATACATGCAAGAAAGAATGTTATTATGAAATGGTCTCTTTATGCAATAAGCTTGTTCTGTGTCACAATTGGATGTTGCACTATTCTTTATACCCATGAATCCAGAAACGCGTTGAGAAATATATTCAACAATATTGATCGAAAAATTCTCTCAGCCTTTGAAGCTATAATGGGTATTCTGCTTGTGGTTTCTGCAACTGCAAGCCATCACTCGTGGTTAATAAGATTAATTGGATTCATGGCTGTCATTGAAGGAGTGGTTATATTTTTTATTCCTAAAAATTTGTATGATGAACTTATTGATTGGTATCTAAACTCAGCATCAGATCAAACATACAGGTTGTTTGGGATTATTACGTTAATACTTGGAACAGCAGTTTTATCTTGGATTTTATAGAAAGGAGATGAGGATGACGAACCCGAAATTTGTTGAAACTCTTGAGGAAGCATGTATTTTAATCATTCTGAAAAAAGCTTGGTCTAAAGTAAATCAGAACCATATCGAAGGTGATTAGATAGTGCCTGAAAGAAAGGCGTGTCTGCTTCCTGACCGTGGATAAATTCAAGGAGAAAGTGAGGATTATATGAAATACGCATATGCAAACAAAAAATTCACAGCTGCAGTTATTGGGATGGCTACCAGCCCGAAAAATATTCAAGAAAGAGTTGGAGTTGCCTTTATTAACCATTTAATGCTTCTCGAAACAGAAGAGTTGCCGGAGGAAATTCGCCTTAAATTTAGCAATATGTTTCAAAGATTAACCACGTGCGAACCTATTGGGAATAAAGGAAGTGTCCAGGCCACAATTGACCAAATGAGCACTGATGAAGGTATAGAAATCGCTATGGATATTGTTTACATGGCCGATATAGTGCATTCTAAGTTATCAGATTTGTGATTTAAAAAAGGGAGTTAGGATCTAACATAACTCCCTGATTTTATTCATGGTGATCCCAGGGGGAATCGAACCCCCGTTACCGGCGTGAGAGAGCGAACCAAAGCGTATTCTGCCTGATTTTATTACCTTTTTTTACC
>JBARSG010000556.1:0-3975 GCA_049644625.1 Desulfobacterales bacterium
AGGTCCTTATGTCGCGATACAGGATGTATATGTTCATGTCAGGATTTAATTTTTTGAGGGCCAAGGCGCTCCGGATGGAATGGGTACAGCATGCCTTACTGCAATACGGCCTCTCAGGTATCCTGGAGCCCACGCACTGAATAAACACCGCGCATTTTGTATGTTTGAGCCTGTCACTACCCCTTATAAACTCCTGATCAAGCTCCAGAGAAAGCAAAACATTGGGATCTTTTCCGTATAAATATTCTTTAGGCTCGTACGGTTTCCCTCCGGTGGCTATGATGATGGCCCCATGGTCCAGTTGAGTCTCTTTGCCTTGCTCGTCAACCAATGTGGATGTGAAGTTCCCCACAAAGCCTGAGGCATCTTGGATGGTCGTATTCAGATAAACATGGATCAGAGGGTGGCGATTAATTTGGTCAATCAGGTCTTCAACATAAGGCTGTACCCTGTCCCCCTGATATGTAGCGTAGAGTTTAAGGGCCTGGCCGCCCAATTTGTCATCTCTTTCAACCAGATAAGTTTTAAAACCTTGTTCAGCCAAATCCAGGGCGCTGATCATACCGGCCACACCACCGCCGATCACTAACCCATTATGATTGACCGGTACGGAAAGATCCACAAGGGGTTGAATCAGCCTTGCTTTGGCCACAGCACTCCTCACCAGGTCCTTTGCCTTTTCAGTGGCCTTTTCCGGTTCGTGCATATGCACCCATGAACATTGATCACGAATATTGGCCATCTCAAAGGTATATTTATTTAGCCCCCCCTGCCGGAGTGTTTCTCTAAACAACGGCTCATGGGTTCTTGGAGTGCAGGAGGCAACCACGACGCGGTTTAGATCATATTCGCTTATATATTCCTTGATTTTCTCCTGGGTATCCTGGGAACAGGTGAAAAGATTTCTATCCGCCACCACAACATTTGGCAGGGTTGCTGCATATTCTCTCACTTTCGGGACGTCCACGACGCCCCCGATATTAAGCCCTCAATGGCAGACAAAAACCCCTATGCGGGGTACCTTCCCACAGACATCTTTCTGTATCGGATAGTCCTGACAGTTTGCCTTAACAAGGGTATTTCTGGCAGGCGCCAGACGGCCCATGGCGGCGCCGGCTGCAGCGCTGGCCTGCATGACCGATTCCGGAATGTCCTTGGGGCCCTGGAAAGCCCCACAAACATAGATGCCGTCTTTTGAGGAAGCCACAGGATAAAAAGAATCGGTTTTACAAAACCGGCCCTGGGTCAGTTTTATATCAAGGTTCTGTGCCAGTTCCACAACCTCAGGCGAGGTCTCCAATCCCACAGATAGAACTACTATGTCAAAGGTTTCTTCTTTTACCTCTCCCTTTTCGCTCATGTATCGGATCAGCACGTCGTCACTGATCGGATCAGGCCCTATGCTGTGGGGACGGCAACGGATAAACCGGACACCCTGCCTTTTCTTCGCCTCATCGTAATACTCCTCAAAGCCTTTGCCTGCGGTACGCATGTCCATAAAAAAGATGGCACAGTCAAGGTCATCTTTGCTGTGTTCCTTGGCGATGACCGCCTCTTTGATGGCATACATGCAGCACACCGAGGAACAGTAACCATGGTCGCACTCGTTTATGTTCCTGGAACCCACGCATTGGATCCAGGCGATCTTTTTTGGCGCTTTTTGATCCGAAAGGCGAACCAGGCTCCCCTGGGTGGGTCCCGAGGCTGAAAGAATTCTTTCGAATTCCATGGATGTAATAATGTTTGGATGCTTGGCATAGCTATAGGTATCAAACCCGGATGGATCGAATGACTGAAAACCGGGCGACAGAATCATGGCGCCGACTTTCAGTTCCACGTCTTCAGGCTGTTGCCGGTGGGTATCAACTGTAACCGCACCGGCTTCGCAGGCTTGAACACACTGAAAACACTCGCAGCAGTATCCGCAGTTCAGACACCGAGCAGCTTCAGCCTCACCGGTCTCTGGGTCATAGCCCAAGGCCACTTCCCTAAAGTTTTTCCGTCGCTCCGCCACAGGACGTTCGGGCATACGTGCCCTGGGCTGTTTGTTTTGGTCCTGCGGAATGGGACGATAAACCGGATGGGCTTTGGGAATAGCCTTGCGTCCTTGGGCCATATCCCGACCGTCCAGATATCGGACGATTGACTCTGCGGCCTCACGTCCCGCAGCAACCGCCCCAATGGCCACCCCGGGACCGGTCTGCACATCTCCTCCTGCAAAAACTCCCTTGCGGCTCGTGGCATAGGTAACGGGATCCACTTCAATGGTCCCCCAGCGAGAAATGGTGAGTCCGGCAACACCATCAAGGCCGTAAAGTGCCGGTTTTTGCCCGATGGCAACAATGAGCTGATCCATGGCCATCTCATATTCGCTCCCCGGAATCGGAACAGGCCTTCTCCTCCCCGATGAATCCGGTTCCGCAAGCTTCATCCGTATGCACTGCAAGCCCGCTATCTTGCCGTCCGTGGCCAACACCTTTTTTACAGCCGTCAGATAGGTTATTTTGGCCCCTTCTGCCTCCGCAGCCTGAATCTCCTCCTCCCATGCCGGCATTTCGCCACGCGTTCGACGATAAAGGATATTCACCGCTTCGGCACCCAGCCTGAGGACACAGCGCGCCACGTCAATGGCCACATTGCCGCCGCCCACGATGGCGACCTTTTTCCCGACAACCGCCGCTGCCGTCAGATTGACCTCTTTAAGAAAATCCACGCCCTGCCGAACTCCCTGAGATTCTTCCCCGGGGATTCCCATTTCAATGCCCTTGTGGGCGCCCATAGCCAGGTACACCGTCTGGTACCCCTGCTCAAAAAGGCCGTCAATGGTCAGTTCCGATCCCAGGGGCGTGTTGGTCCTGATCTCAACGCCAAGATTGGTAATGACCTCGATCTCGCGATCCAGGACCTCACGGGGCAAACGAAATTCGGGGACACCTACCCGCAGCATGCCGCCGGGTTCCGGCAGTGCTTCAAAAATAGTTGATAATATCCCCTTTTTGGCCAGATGAAAGGCGGCAGAAAGCCCTGCCGGTCCCGAGCCGATAATGGCAACGCGTTCCGGTCTTTGAGGCAAACAGTCTATTTCTATATCCCGGGGATCACATCGGTCCCCGGCCAGACGTTTTAGATCCCGTATGGCCACCGCTTCATCCACTTCCGATCTTCGACACACGTTCTGACAGGGATGAGGACAAATTCTGCCGATAACTCCGGGCAAGGGGAGATCTTCCATGATAATTTCCAGCGCCTCCCGGTATTTGTTCTGCCCTACCATCTGCACGTATCCTTGGACATTTATTCCAGCGGGGCATTCAAGCCGGCAAGGGGCCGTGTCCCCTTTCTGGATGGCAAAAGCTCCGGGAATCGCCTGAACATATTTTTTATAAACGGCTTTCCGGGTGGATAAACCCTCTTCATACTCATTCGGCAGGACCACCGGGCACGCCGAAGCGCAATCTCCACAGGCCGTGCACTTTGACGGGTCTATATACCGTGGCGTCTTGTGGACAGTAACTTTGAAGTTTCCGTTTAAATCATCAACCTTTTCCACTGTGGTAGATGTCAACAGCTTAATGTTGGGATGACGCCCCACGTCCACCAGCTTGGGAGCAACAATACACATGGCGCAATCGTTGGTGGGAAAGGTCTTGTCCAGTTGAGCCATGGCCCCGCCGATGGCCGACGAGGCTTCAACCAAATAGACTAAGAATCCGGACTCAGCTAGATCAAGGGATGCCTGCATGCCACCAATGCCCGCACCCACGACCATAACCGCACCTATCTTCTCTTTTTCTTTTGATCCTGCCATTGAGATAATTTCCTCCGAAACCGATCGTTTCAAATTTTAAAAGGTACTAAACTATTTATTATTTTTAATGAATTATCTTGTTTTATATTTTTAAAATTTGAAACCCTTCGGGATTGCCGATCTTACCGCATCTACTACGTCAGATGCCATCCCGCATAGGTGACTAT
>JBARSG010000557.1:0-1860 GCA_049644625.1 Desulfobacterales bacterium
TTTCTAAAAAAGTGCTTTTTTATTTTTTACGGAACTGTTTTACTTAAGTCACCAACATTAAATATAATTCCACACGGAAAGGAATTGGCTAATAAACAATATGAGTCTTGAAATCAAACAGTTGAGTGTTGTTTATAAGGACGGCTCCCACAGCATCCAGGCTCTGGAGGAAGTAAGCCTTGTTATAACTCCGGGAAAGTGCCTGGCCATGGTGGGAGAGTCGGGATCAGGAAAAACCACCCTGGGAAAAGCCTGCATGGGCCTGCTCCCTTCAAATGCAGTAAAAGAAGGAGAGATAAACGTAAACGGTCGGCGGATCGATAATCTAAAGGAATCCGCTTTAAATGAAATCCGCTGGAAGAAAATCGCCATGGTTTTTCAAAACGGAGCTGTAAATCTTAATCCTGTCCATAGAATTATAGACCAGGTAACAGAGCCGTTGATTCAACGCCGATTGTCAGGCCGGGTGAAAGCAATTCTAAAAGCGGTAGAAGCCCTGGAAAAAATGGGAGTTGCCGATGAGCATCTATATCGATATCCTCATCAACTTAGCGGTGGCCAGACTCAACGGGTCTTACTGGCCATGGCCATGATTCTCGATCCCGAAATAATAATTTTGGACGAACCGACCTCCTCCCTGGATGCTTTAAGTAAAGTCTTTATATCAGGTGTGATCGATCAGTTTAAGTCAACTGGCAAGGCAGTCCTTTTAATTACTCATGACCTTGAAATGGCTACCGGCCTTGCAGACACGGTGTCTGTGCTCTACCTTGGCCAGGTTTTAGAAACACTCCCTGCCAATGACCTTTTGTTTAAACCGCTTCACCCTTATACCTTGGCGCTTGGCCGATCATACCCTACCATGACCACAACTCGTGATTTGGGGGGTATTAAAGGTGATGCCTTTTACAGACTTGTTCATCAACACGGGCGACAAGATCAGGATAAATACAAGCACACCCACATTCAGATCCCCGATTCGAGTCACAAAGACGGCCATGCTCCACCTGACGGGTGTATTTTTCAAAACCGTTGCATCCAGGCAATTGACAGGTGCAAAAATGAAAAAGTGTTTCTTAAAAAGATTGGGAACCACACGGTTCGCTGTCTTCGCAACGGCATTGCCAACATCCTTAACCTTAAAGGAGTAAGCAAAAGCTATGGAGATGTAGCGGCGCTTCAACCCACTCATCTTATTTTAAAATGTGGTGAAGTCTTTTGCCTCGTTGGTGAAACCGGCTCGGGCAAAACTACCCTAGCTATGATTTCTGCAGGCATACTTAGACAAGACAGGGGCGAAAAAACCTTTGAAGGACGAGATATGGATCAGTGGGCAAGGCAGGAATATCGATCCCTGGCGCGGCGCATCGGTTTGATATACCAAAACCCGGCTGAGTCGATCAGTCCCAGATTTTCCGTTTTTGAGGCTGTAGCAGAGCCCCTTCAAATTCACAAAACAGCCATAACCAGGGAAGATCTTGAAAATCGCGTTTCCCATGTTCTGGCCCAGGTTCGTCTTTCTGTCGATCCTTCATTCTTAAAGCGCTATCCCCATGAACTGAACATGGGGGCCATACAGCGTATCTGCATCGCCCGCGCCCTTATTCTTGAGCCATCTCTTCTTGTAGCTGATGAGCCAACCAGTTCCCTGGACCCAAGTGTTCAAGCCAAAGTATTAAAATTGCTTCTGGATCTCCAGATTGAGCTGGGTCTGTCCATGTTTTTTATTACCCACAACATCGGCCTGGCTCGAAAGATTGGAGACCGGATCGGTGTTATGCTTGCAGGTCACTTGGTTGAAGTTGGCCCTGCCAACATTGTTTTGTCTGCACCACGCCATCCCTTCACCCGGCTGCTCAT
>JBARSG010000558.1:0-2811 GCA_049644625.1 Desulfobacterales bacterium
GTATTAAGCAGCGCTGTTATTGGAATTGATGCGTTTTTAGTTGAAGTGGAAGTCGATATCACATCAGGACTCCCCACGTTTACCACGGTCGGACTCCCGGAAGCTTCTGTAAAAGAAAGCAAGGAGCGAGTCAAGTCCGCCATTAATAATTCAGGGTATAGATTTCCTGATGACAGGATCACGGTTAATCTCGCGCCTGCCAATATTAAAAAGGAAGGAACCGGTTTTGATCTTCCCATTGCTTTAGGAATACTTACCGCAACCCGAATCATTCCCCAGCAAATCATATCCAAATACCTGGTTTTGGGTGAGCTGTCCCTGGACGGTCGCATTAAACCTGTCAAGGGTTCTCTTCCCATGGCTCTGGCCGCGAAACATGCTGATTATACCGGAATCATCGTACCGTATGACAATGGTCGCGAAGCTTCGGTTGTGGAGGACATCGCAGTTCTGCCGGTAAAAACCTTGTCTCAGCTGGTAAATTTTTTTCGGGGATTTACTCAAATAACACCCGAACAAACCGATATTTCTGCCGTATTTAAAGATGCCAAAGATTTTGAAGTCGATTTTTCCGAAGTCAAGGGCCAGGAACATGTAAAACGATCTTTGGAAGTTGCCGCTGCAGGGGGGCACAATCTAATCATGGTCGGCCCCCCGGGCTCGGGAAAGACCATGCTGGCAAAACGTCTCCCAACCATACTTCCCCCATTAACATTTGAAGAAGCCATTGAAACTACGAAAATATTTAGTGTCGTCGGAATGCTTGAAAAAGACCAGGCCCTGATCACAAAAAGGCCTTTCAGATCGCCTCATCACACCATATCAGATGCGGGATTGATCGGGGGCGGCCATATCCCCAGACCCGGTGAAGTAAGCATGGCGCATAATGGGGTTCTGTTTCTGGACGAACTTTCGGAATTTAAAAAACATGTATTAGAGGTTCTTCGACAGCCTTTGGAAGACACCAAGGTAACCATTTCCCGGGCCGCTTTAACCATAACTTACCCTTCAAGTTTTATGCTGGTGGCGGCAATGAACCCGTGTCCCTGCGGATATTTTTCCGACCCCAAACACGAATGCCGATGCACCTATCCGCAGATTCACCGATTTCGCTCAAAAATATCCGGCCCCTTGATGGACCGAATCGATATTCACGTCGAAGTTCCGGCAGTTCCCTATAAAGACTTGAGAGGGGAAGCCGATGCAGAATCGTCGGAGAAAATCAGAGCCCGCGTTACTGCAGCACGAGAACGCCAGTCCCAACGATTTAAAAGAACAAAAATTTACAGCAATGCTCAGATGTTCAGCCGGCATATTAAAAAACATTGTAAAATCGACGACGCCTCATGCAATATTCTTGAATTGGCCATTGACAAACTAGGTCTATCCGCCCGCGCCTATAACCGGATATTAAAAATCGCCCGAACCATTGCAGATCTTGACGGCGAATCCCATATCCGGGTGGATCACATTTCCGAAGCGGTTCAGTACCGGAATTTAGACAGGGGCAAACGGTTTGTCTGACCCCCTTTATTTTCCAAAACACATGAACTGTCTAATCAAACTAACCAAAATACAATTTCTTTATGATTTTTACATAAAGGGCGGTTCGTCAAAGTTTTCCTGAATAAATCTCACGGTCCCCATCCAATATAGCATGCACAGGAACCGGTGTATTGATGCACATTTTTCTGTGCAAATTTCCATCTGATTTTTTTCCTTAAAGCCTTTCCAACTCATCCAATCAATCTATTTTTTTAAAATAGTAAATTTTTTCATGTTCGTCTGAACCCTTTTCAATGCAGGGATTACGAAGAGTTTTGGACTAAAAAATCTGTTTCAAAAGCTGTTGTTTCAAAAGAAATCATCTTTTTGGCATAGGTGTTGCTGAATATGGGCACGTATCCATGCTCAATGTTCATAAAAAACTTCCAAACATTCACCGAAACGGATGCCCTTACAAATTTCCCGGTAAGGGTCTTGTAGAGATGAGCTTAACAGAGGTCTACAAATATACGCTAAATTAAAGATCGAAGGAGATAAATTATGAAAAGGGCTGCTGTTCTTAGATTGTGTTTAATCCTGGGTGTATTTGCCAGCACCTCCTTTGCAACTGAAGTGACCATATTTGGTCCGAATCAATACGTTCGAACCACAGGCTCTCCCGATGTTTTTACAGACTCGTTTACTGCGATTTCGGGATCGGGAATGCTCATTGTCAAAAATGGGGCCATAGACGGTAATAGCAGAATCAGCGATGCGATAAGCAGTGCATCGGTTTATGTTAATGGGGAACAGATATTTGGTACAAGTGATTTTAACCAAAATGTTTATCTCCTTCAATCGCCGGTTAATCTTTTGGAGAACAACTCGATTACGGTTGAACTGGCGAGCAGCCCGGGGAGTTATCTCTCCATTGAGGTAACACAACAGGTTGATCCCCCCACGGTCTCACTCAGCGCCGATCCTGAAACCATCTTGTTGGGTGAATCCGCCACTTTGACCTGGAGTTCCACAACGGCAGATACCTGCGTGATTGAACCTGGCATAGGAACTGTCGATGTCAATGGTTCCATTCAGGTCTCGCCAACAGAAACCACTACATATACCATCACAGCCACTAGTCTCGGTGGCACTGCCACGGCCAGTATTACCATCACGGCTAATAATCCATCCACTCCTCCCACAGTACAATTGAACGCTACGCCGACCAGCATTGGGCAGGGCGGATCTGCCACCTTATCCTGGACTTCCTCCAATTCACAAAGCGCTTTTATCGATAATGGTGTCGGGATTGTATCTGTAAATGGA
>JBARSG010000559.1:0-6861 GCA_049644625.1 Desulfobacterales bacterium
ATTGTACCTATTGTATTATCCCAAAGCTTCGCGGAAAGCAAAAAAGCCGCCGTCTGGAAGATATTGTTGCTGAAGCGCGTTGCTTGATTTTATCGGGGGTAAAGGAACTCGTTTTGGTTGCACAGGATACAACGGGTTACGGTATGGATCTGTGCCCTCCGGTTTCTCTCAACCGATTGCTTGAAAGTATTTCTGAAATATCCGAAAGAATATGGATCCGACTGTTGTACGGGCATCCGGAAACTATAGAAGATTCTGTTATCGAAACTATTTCCAGGCACCCAAACATATGCTCTTATCTTGACATTCCGATTCAGCATTCAAGTGACGGTGTTTTAAAAAAGATGGGGCGCAATTATACATCTGCCAATCTTCGTAGACTTTTTGATAAAATCCGGTCATCTGTCTCTGATGCCGCTTTAAGGACAACCGCTATCGTCGGTTTTCCGGGAGAAACGGATAAAGATTTTGAAGAGCTTTTATCCTTCGTGAAGGATATATGTTTCGATCACCTGGGAGTCTTCATATATTCTGATTTCAAAGACCTCGGTTCTCACAAACTCCCCGACCACATTCCGAAACGTGTGGCCAAGGATCGGCAGGACAGACTCATGTCCTGCCAGGTGAAAATATCCTTGGACAATAACCAAAAGCATATCGGCAGGATTTATGATGTTCTCGTGGAAAATACCACGGAAGAAAATCTTTTCAACGGCCGCACATTTTTTCAGGCCCCGGACGTCGACGGCATTACCTACATTCATTCCGAGCAGTTGGAAATCGGCTCATTTGTCAGGGTAAGGGTTGCAGATGCACTTGAATATGATCTTACAGGAGAAATTGTATGCGCGACATAAAGCATAAGATCCTTGCCCTGGTTAAAGATGACCTCGCCGCAATTGAAACCGCCCTGGAGGAAAATTTAAGTCCGCATTTAGACCTGGTGTCCCAAATCGCCAGACATATATTGTTCAGCGGCGGCAAGCGCTTAAGACCTTTGCTTATGGTCCTTTCAGCCAGGATTTGCGGGTATAACGGAAACTATGACAAAACGTTCTCGACTATTTTTGAATACCTGCATGCCGCCACCCTGTTGCACGATGACCTTGTGGATCAAGCAACATTGAGGAGAGGCAATCCCGTGGCCCATTCAATATGGGGCAATGCTAGCGCCGTCCTTGTTGGAGATTTCCTCCTCGCCCGCTCCCTTTCCATCGCCGCTAAGACAGAACTGCCTGATGTTATCAGGATAGTCGCAGAAATTACAGAAAACATGTCCCAAGGCGAAATTCATCAACTTATGAGAAAAGGAAGTTTAGACCTCACCGAAAAAGAGTACATGGAAGTCATACGACGAAAAACCGCTGTTCTTTTTCAGGGAACATGCCGTGTAAGTGCCCTAATTTCAGGTGCCCCAAAGGAAAAGGAAACCGCCCTGTCGGATTACGGTTTAAACCTTGGAATTGCTTTTCAGATGGTCGATGATCTTCTCGACTACACCCTGGATACCGACATTCTTGGAAAAGAGGTCGGAGCAGATCTCAAAGAAGGAAAACTTACGCTTCCGGTCATATATTCACTCAAAGCTGCGAATACAACGGACCGTATCCAGATGGAAAAAATAATAAAAAATAAAGATTTCTCTGTTGAGGATTTTAAAACATTGACCGCACTGATGAAAAAATACGGCGGGCAAAAACATACTGAAAAACTGGCAAGAAAATATGTCGGAAATGCAAAGGATGCACTGACGGTCTTTAACAATTCAAAAACCAAAGAAACTCTTTTGATGATTGCCGATTATACTCTGACCCGCAACATGTAACTATGCTTAAATAAAATTAAACATCCTTAGAGGAGATGAAAAAGATATGTATGTATCTTCTAAAACTATCATCCGATTTGTTTTTGCAGTATTTTTCTTTTTAGTTGTGCTTTATCTGCCTGCTGTTGTTCAGGCAAAAAACCAAATTCCGACAAAAACTGTTGTGGTGACGGGCACAGGTAAAATACATCGCGAGGACTCTGCCAGGGCAAGAGAAGAGGCAATCGCCGGCAGCCTTGTTTCAGCAGTGAACAGAGTGGCAGTGGAACTTTTTCCTTTAGAATCACTGGTTCGAAACTTTCAGGCCTTCAATGAAATGATTTATGGTCATACCGATAAATTCATCCAAGATTACAAAGTACTGGCAGAGTTTCCATCTACAAATAATTACAGGGTAATGGTGGAAGCAACCGTTTCCATCAACACCTTGAAGAAACTCATGTCAAGCGCCGGAATTTTACTTGAAGAAAAACCCCTGCCCAGAATTCTGGTTTTAATTTCAGATCAGAATCTGAAAGACCGTCTGCCAAAATACTGGTGGGGACAGAAGAAATATCTTTCAGAATCTTTCTCGATAAATGCTCTGGTTAAAACCATTAAAACAAAGGGATTCCCGATCATCGACAACCATATCATCGCTCAAAATACCCGGGTTAATCCCATATACGACAAACCCGATCTTAATGATATTGAAGCGATTAACCTTGGCCTCAGTTCACAGGCAGGGGTAGTAATCGTCGGAAAGTCGGTTGCAAGTAGAGGCCCTAATATTATGGGTAAAAACATAAGGTCTTTTAAAGGAATTGTATCCGCACGGGCAATTCGGACAGATACAGGCGCAGAAATCGCAACTACAATGCAAACCTCCGTAACAACGGACACCGATGAAATTGCCGGGGGCCGGGATGTGCTTTCAAGAGCCGGATCTCTTGCAGGTGAAGACCTTGCTTCTCAAATAGTTGCCGCCTGGCAGAAACAAGAAGAACAATCCAACATTCTTGAAATCATAGTTGAAGGTACCGGCGATATTGCAAACTTCGAAAAATTCCGTCGTATTCTCAATAATATATCAGGGGTGAAGAATCTTCGAATAAAGGAATTTAAGCCTGATGAGGTCGTCATCATCGTCGATTTCCAGGGAACTGCCAAAGAGCTTGCGGATACCTTGATGCTCAAAACCTTTGGATCCATGGGTATTAACATTTACGAAGTATCTCAGGATCGCTTAAGAATTGAGCTAATGCCCGGTTAACCCTAAATACGATCTGTCTCTTAAAAATATTTTCGAGATTGAACCGTTACCTGGTTAATGGAAAAATAAATCATTGAGCATAAATATTCCAAATATTTTAACCGTTATCAGGATATTACTTACCCCTCTTTTTGTAATTTTCCTTCTAAGAGATATGTTTTCATTTGCACTTCTGGTTTTTAGTATCGCAGCAATCAGTGACGGATTGGATGGCCTGCTGGCAAGGTATTTCAACCAATATAGCGTATTAGGCGCCTATCTTGATCCCATTGCGGATAAGCTGTTGTTAGTCTCTGCTTTTGTAAGCCTGGCTGTTCTTAAAATCATCCCCCCCTGGCTGACGGTTATTGTAATCAGCCGTGACATCTTGATTGTGACCGGAATCTCTATTTTTGCAATTACGGATATCCATATTGAAATGAAACCGAGTCTTGTCAGTAAATGCACTACGGTTGCCCAGTTGTTCACCATCTTTTTAATTCTTCTTGATCCGCAAATTCCAGGCGCCCACACAATTAAATCATCGCTGTTCTGGATTACGGCCGGGTTAACGATAACTTCCGGACTTCACTATATTTACTTTGGCTTAAACGTTCTTCAGAACGCCTCTGGAAAAAATTAAAACAAACGTTTAAAGAACAACCAATAACGTTCCGTTTCAAAGTCAGTATGTAGCGTCCGAGGTCCCGATGGAATCCATTATTCCATCACGCCATCATTTCAAATAGATGATACAAATCTGTTGCGACTTAACAATCTGTAATTTCAATAACTTGATGAAATTCCAAGACGTTAAGAATTATGGTGATATTTATCAAAGACAATGCAGGTAGGCGTTCAGGAATTGAAAGACGGGTATTTTTATACGCCATCCATATCCCGGAGCGAAGATCGGGTAAAGAAAGAAGGAAAGGATTAGACCGTAGAAATAAAAAGGGATTTAGGCTTCCGATTGATTTTGAACGTAGAGTGGTTTTTAAATATTGATTTTATTATCACTTAAAACAAACCAGCAATTTTCAAATCGTAAATTGCTAGCGTTGTAATTATCAAAAATAAAAATTTATCAAAAAACCTTCGAACACAATTCCCCAAATATACCAAGATTCTCACAGATATGAATTCCGCCTGCCTTCATGGCCTCAATCTTTGCCTGGGCCGTACCGCTGCTGCCACTGATGATGGCGCCGGCATGTCCCATACGCCGGCCCGGAGGCGCGGTCAGGCCTGCAATAAATCCCACCACCGGTTTTGTCATATGCTTTTTTATAAATTCGGATGCCTCCTCTTCAGCAGTTCCGCCGATTTCCCCGACCATAACGATACCCGTGGTCTCCGGGTCCTTTTCAAAAGCATCCAGGCAGTCTATAAAGTCGGTACCGTTTACGGGATCGCCGCCGATACCCAGGCAGGTGGTCTGCCCGATTCCTTGCAGGGTTAACTGATGAACCACCTCGTATGTCAACGTTCCGGAACGGGATACAACACCCACCGGCCCACCGGGTTTGTGGATCGGACCCGGCATAATACCGATTTTGCACTGGCCGGGCGTTATGATACCCGGGCAATTGGGACCGATGAGGCGCGACCGTGCACCCGCCATGAAATTTTTGACTTTTATCATATCCATAACCGGAATCCCTTCGGTTATGGCGACAATAAGATCGACTTTGGCGTCCGTGGCTTCCATGATGGCATCGGCGGCAAATGCAGGAGGTACAAAAATCATGCTGCAGTTGGCACCGGTCTGCGCCACGGCCTCCTTAACGGTGTTAAATACCGGTATATCGTCCATCTTCTGACCGCCTTTGCCCGGAGTTACACCGGCAACCACGTTTGTGCCGTAGGCCACACACTGTTGGGTGTGGAACTGCCCCTCTTTTCCTGTAATTCCCTGAACCAAAAGTCGTGTATTATTATCAACAAATATGCTCACTTTTCATTCCTCGCTTTTTGTCTTCCGTCCCCTGCCTTCTGTCCTCTGCCGTCAGTCGGTAACCAACTGTGCCACCTTCTGCGCCGCATCCTTCATATCTGAAGCGGTAATAAGGCTAAGACCAGATTCAGCCAGAATTTTTCGACCTTGTTCTACGTTGGTCCCCTCCATCCGGATCACTACAGGAACATTGATGCCTGTTTTTTCTGCTGCATGGACAACCCCCTCTGCCAGAACGTCACAGCGTAATATCCCACCAAAAATGTTAATCAGAATCCCCTTCACATTCTTATCTCCGAGCATGATCCTGAAACCGTTTTCGACCATCTCCGCACTGGCGCCGCCCCCCACATCCAGAAAGTTGGCAGGCTCGGCACCGGCCAGTTTAATGATATCCATGGTCGCCATTGCCAGGCCGGCTCCGTTGACCATATTTCCAATATTGCCGTCCAGTTTGATGTAATTGAGATTAAACTTGGAGGCTTCAACTTCCAAAGGGTCCTCTTCGTCAATATCGCGATATTCAATGATGTCCTTGTGGCGATACAGGGCGTTGTCATCGAAATCCACTTTGGCGTCCAGGGCGATCACCCCATCCTCGGCTGTGATGACCAGAGGATTAATTTCCACCAACGAACAGTCGTAATCCATAAACAGTCTGTAAAGGCTTCCAAGCATGGAAACAAACGGCCTCATCACAGAAGATGACAGATTTAATCCAAAAACCACCTCACGACAGTGAAAGGGCTGGATACCCAAAAGAGGATCAATGAAAACCTTGATGATCTTTTCGGGAGTTTCGGCGGCAACCTCTTCAATATCCATTCCTCCGGCCTCGCTGGCCATAATAACAATCTTAGCAGTTGCCCTGTCCGGAATAATGCTCAAATAAAGTTCCTTTGCAATGTTGAGTCCTTGCTCAACCAGCACTTTCTTGACCCTCTTCCCATCAGGCCCGGTTTGGTGGGTAACCAAATTCATTCCGATGATCTCACCGGCAATGCCGGTAACTTCATCCATTGATCCCGCAAGCTTTACCCCGCCGCCTTTGCCCCGGCCACCGGCATGAATCTGAGCTTTAACCACAACCGGAAATTGGCCTAAATTTTCAGCAACCTGTTTGGCCTCATCAGAATTGAACGCAACGCCGCCGTCAGGGATGGGTATGTTGTATTTCTTGAACAGTTCTTTTGCCTGATATTCGTGGATCTTCATGATCCTGATCCTCCCTTTTCTAAATTGACGATTGAATATTGAATATTGATAAAGTAAAAAACAATCTGTTTTTATTCCCTAATAGTTATTCAATCTTCAATTTTCAATTGCTTCAGCCGATAACGCACAGAACATCGTCCTTGCCTACGCTATCGCCACTGGAAAAATTTATCGCCGTAACCGTACCATCCGCAGGCGCCGGAAGGGCATTTTCCATCTTCATGGCCTCCAGGATGACCACAGTGTCCCCTTTGCTTACCGCATCTCCCACCTGTTTGGAATATTTGACAATCATGCCGGGCATGGGTGCTTTCAGTGGAGTGCCTTCAACATCAGCAGCCACAGGAGCCGGTTCCGGTTTTGCAGGCTTGGGTTTGGGGGGTGCAGGTTCCGCCGGTTTGGGGGGCGCTGGAGCTGCAACCGGTGCCAGTGCTGAAACCGGCGGTTGAACCGGCATTTGCTGGACATAGCTGATAACCGGCGATCCTCCGGGCTCTTCAACCCCAACCTCAAAGTATTCATCATCCACAAATACGTTAAATGTGCGAAGCGCATCGGTCTTGGGAGGAGCTTCCTTTTCCACCTTCCTAACCAAATGGCCGAGTTTGGCCAGCTTGACCAGCTCCTCTTCTG
>JBARSG010000560.1:0-2298 GCA_049644625.1 Desulfobacterales bacterium
CTTATCAAGATTTTTCATAAACCATCCTTCCATTCTTATCAGCTTCGGAATAAATCAGGTAAGGATCCGTCTTTAGATGCTCATACTTATCTAAATCAGCTACAATAACGTCTATGGAAGCTCCGACATCTTTAAAGCTCAAATATATCTTCTGAGTTAATGAGCGCTGTTTTTTGACACCTCTTTTCAAAACAAGAAGGTCATAAATGAAAGATAAGAAGACTGTATCTTTGTCCAATCGGATCAACTCTGATTAGCCTTCACATAGCTTTATTAATGGGCATCAGTTACATAAGGCATATATAAAAATCAGGTCCAAAATGGAATATATTTAGCATGCTTTCTTGACTTGTTTTCAGGATCATAAGGTTTTATTAGTTCAGCCTCAATTGAATCCTTTATGATTCTTGAAACCATCCTCCGTTTCGGCGATCAGGAAATCGATGATTTTTCTTTTTTCTGTATCAGAGTCGAATAATTCCTTCAGGGCGTATAAAGCTTCGTACCCGTCCGGATTTGTGGAATAATAGAAATCCCAGGCTAACTCGGTAAATGTTTCCAGATTACTCTGGGTTACACAGGCACGTGTGTAATAGGTGATGAGGAGTCTGAGAATATTTTCAAACTCATGGAAAAAGGCTAAGTCTGACAAAAGATCAATCCTTCCCGGATAACGCTCAAGACCATACACTATAAGAGATTTTAAATTTTGATTTGCTTCTTTAAAAAAAGGCTTTATAAGGGGCAGGTTGGGAAATTCCGAGTCACAGTCTTCAAAATATTGATGCAGTATTCTGTCGGATAATTTCTTTTCACCCTTAAAAAACGCGACTAAATCCTTCTGGTTCTGATTTTCGGGTCTGGCATTTCTTTCTTCTATTTCGTCATAGTCGTCTTCCTCATGATATTCGAAGCCTATTTCCTCCAATGCCGCAATATAATTATCCGGCTGAGTGCGAAAGATTTCATTCACCTTGTCGATGACAATTTCATCCCTTAATTTTTCGTAATCCTTAATTACCGGATCCTTCTTTTTTTTGCTCATTACTTATATGCTTTCCTGTGTATCGACCTTTTGAGAAGTTCAGTGAACGGTTATGTCTTTGTTGGAATAAGCTGCTTGCAATTTATCTTTTTTTCGCGCCCTCATTTCTTCAAGACCCAATAGCGGCCCATCGCTATATGTTTTATCAGGGAAATGCTCCTTGAAATAGTTATAATAATCCCATAATAATTTTTTCGATCTGTCATTTTCATAAAATCCCAATATCATGCACAGTAGAGACACAACATATGCGTTTCTCTGATAATGTTCGATTATTTCAATTATTTCATTAGAGTAATTCTCCCCCGTCGCATGAATGATCTCTATAGCTATCTCTGCAAACGCACTGCGTTGCTGATTTTGCAAACCTTTCATAATCAGGGGGATAGCGTCTTTTCTGCGCTCCAGCAATTTCATTTTTAATCTTACACGATTTAATTGATCTGGACCTTCGTTCAATATATTTATCAGTTCATTTATGTCATCAGTTTTTTCAATAAAAATGGCTTCATCCCTCCCACGGTTGATCAGTTGATTCGTTATTTTCGACACCTCGATCTCCAGTTCAGGCATCAGCAAGTTGCTGTATAAAAACCGAGGCGACGATATTTCATGTACAGTGTTCTTCTGAAAAAATGATTCGTTAATTGACGGGTCGCCATAATCAATCATATCACGTGGGGGAAGAATGGAATGGGAACCTTTTGAATTACTATGGTTATTGAATATATTTTTCCCATAGCAGCATTTTTTATATTTTTTCCCACTACCGCAAGGGCACGGGTCATTTCTACCGACTTTTCTTCCCTTCATCTGATTTGATCCTCTGTTTATTATATCAATTTCAACGATTGAATTTTGATGGAATTGTTCAATTCAAGGGACAATATGCCTGTTTCCCGAAGAAAAAATAGAAAATACGTTCGTGCAGAACGTGCCTGCTTGATGCAATCTCTGCACGAACGCCCCCCATTTTCGTCCCTAAAGAATTTCGCGACTTGCCCCCCTCTATCCTTGATGCCCTTCATACCTGTATCCTGATTCGGTAAGAGCCCTTTTTCGGAGAACCGATGAACTCGATCAATTCGCGTCCTTTCAAATACGCAATATCCCGTTTTGCTGTCTTCTCCGACACCCCCCAATGAGCGGCCAAATCGGACGCCCTGGCCTGTCTGCCAGCCGCAAGTTGTTCCAGGAACCATTGTTGGCGATCATTTACAGGGACATTTGCAAGGACACTTACAGAAAATCTA
>JBARSG010000561.1:0-5101 GCA_049644625.1 Desulfobacterales bacterium
ACCAGGCACTTAACGCGCAGTCCAATGCAAATCTCTTTGATGACTGTATGGACCATTTTGCCGGTATGGTCATCGGCGACGCGCTCAACATCACCGGTGGAAACCGTTCAAAAGCGGCCAAACTTCTCGGACTTTCCAGACCCACCTTACATTCCAAGATCGAAAAGTACGGCCTCAAGCTCAAGACTTCCGTTAAAGAAGACCCATCGTAGTTTGCGCTTTTACACACTTCAAACCCCGGCCCAGACCTATTCTATAGTCATGATAGATGATTCCTTAACCCTGCCTGTATAGTTCGGCACTTATCCGGCCAGGGGATCATGAAGCACCAAGGCGGGCTTTAGTCATTTTTTCGGCTTATCCGAATTAGAGAAAATCTTGAGCAAACTCTCTCTTAAAGGCCTGTTCGACTATCTCAGCAGCATCTTGGGTATTTTTGATGTAATCACTCTTAACAAAAGATTTCTTCCCAAAGAGAAAGGCTACAAATTCATTTAAAATGCCTGGATAAAGTTCATCGAAATAGGCGATGGTAAAGATACCTGCCTGCTTTTTTTACAAACTGTAAAAAGAAGCTTCTACCCACTTTGATTTTACAACCTGTAAAAAAGACTGACACCCATTCATTCCAAATTTTAATCGCCATATTTCTTTTAAAACGCAATAGTTACATTATATCAACAGGTTAAACATATGTTTCAAGGGGGTTTTATTTTGGTATGGTTGTTGCTTTTAAAGAGAGTAAGTGTGTTACATCAAAATTTTATATTAAAATAATTCTTAATAACTTTCTGAAAGAGGTCGGAAAAATCTATTTCGAGCACTATCAACTCGCTAAAAACAAAAAGCAGCTTCATGAAATGGTTATAGCCCCGACGGTTATAACTGTTTTGTTAGGATAAACAATTTTGTTGACCACGAGAGTAGTGGTCTCAAAGGAGGCAACTTCTATGACTGAAGGAATTAAAATCCTACTGGTGGATGACGAAAAGGCTTTTATAGAATTAATGGCAAAACGTTTGAGAAGGAGAAAGCAATATGTCATTACCGCCGAAAGCGGTCCGGAAGCCTTGGCACAGATGGAAAACGAGTCATTTGATGTGGTAATTTGTGACGTCAAGATGCCAGGGATGAATGGGATTGAAGTTCTGCAGGAGATAAAACATCGTTTCCCCGATACCGAAGTCATCATGCTTACGGGCCATGCGACAATAGAATCCGGGCTTGAGGGCGTACGTTTCGGAGCCTTTGATTACCTGATGAAGCCAACCGATATTGAAATTCTTATGGCGAAATTGGAGGCGGCATACGAGAATAAGACGAAGAGGGAACTCAAGATTCGCGATGCTGAATTTGAACGCGATCGGGGACTAATCATCGAGGAGATATTCCTGAAAGACGTAATACGCCGTGATATCCCATACCTCTACGCCGATAGCTCACTTGCAGATGCGGTGCGTACTTTCAAGAAAAAACCGGACACTCCTTTTGCAGAAAAAATATTTGTAATTAATGATTCAGGGGAACTTCTTGGAAAAGTGAGACGCAAGCACATCCTCATGGCAGTGCTCCCCATATTTCAGAAGGAAAAAATCATTAATGGGAATGACCTTACCTGGGAAGAGTTTCTTAATAAAGGATCCGGCCCTGCAGGCACTCTGCCAATAAGCGAAATTATGAATAGGGAAGTGAAATCTTTGGGCGCTGATGCAAAGATCTCAGAGACAGTAAAGTTCATGATCGATAATAATTTAGCCGTACTCCCGGTTGTGGAAGGGAGAAAATTCCTGGGAACAGTTCGGATGTATGATCTCCTATTAGTAATCAACGATATTATGGCTGAAGCGCTATAGCCACACGTTTGAGGCCACGCCTGAAGGAGGTAAAACATGGCTGTTATAACTATTTTTGGACTATATGCTTCAAAAAAAAGGCAGTTTGGCATAACCCTGGCCAGGAAGTTGAACTACGACTACGCGGACAGAGAAATAATTCGGGAACTTGCCCGTTGCGCAAATGTATCTGAAGAATTTGTGGAATCCTATGAAGATGGTCGATCCAGAGGACTTATGAAGATTCTCTCCAAGACTATTAGTATGAGCTACATTAAAAGAATTGTAGGTGATAGCTCCGGATATATAGATTCCAAGATTTATCTCAAATTGCTGGAAGAGATTGTGCTTTCCCTCGCCAAAAAGGACAATATTGTCATAGTCGGACGTGGAAGCCACTGCATCCTTCAGGGCTATAAGAATGCATATTTTATAAAGATTACGAATGAGTGGGAAGACAGAGTCAAGAGAGCTCGAAAATCATTAGGATCACAAGCTACCGATATTGAAGGCTATATCCGCGAACGGGATATAAGGGAAAAGAAATTCATGGAATACTTCTTCGACGTTAACTGGTTAGACCCTTCACTATTTAGTCTGGTGATAAACCTGAGCAAAGTGAGCATAGAGGAAGGTATACAACAGGTCGTTGATCTGATTTCAGCCTAAAAAAAATATTTAACTAACTTCACTCCGCCCCGTCTTCAATTGCGATTACGCCCGCCAACCAAGCCCGCACGGCATTCGCCTGAGGCGCAGCCGATGGAGAACGGGCATGGCGAGGCAGACAGAATATAGCGCAGTTCGGTCAACGATGTATAATTAGCTGGAAAGAGAAGCGCCGCTATAGGGAGAACACTGATAAAATAGTTATCATTAAATTTTATATTGGGGGAGAAAATGAAAAAAATCAATAAAATAATGGTTGCTTGTGATTTTTCTGAATATTCAATAGAGGCTTTAAAATATGCTGTGGAGCTGGCCGAGGATTTGAAGGCCGATATAATTATAACCAATGTAATTAACGAAAGAGATGTAAACTCAGTCCGAATGGCAGCAAATATTAGCGGTGCTATTTCTGAAGAGGAATTTTTAAAGGATAAAATGGAACGCCGGTTAGAACGTATTAATGAACTGATTGAAGAAATATCTGCCAGCCATCTTCCTGTTAAAAAAGTCTTTAAGATTGGAATACCGTTTCGCGAGCTAATCCAGGCTGTTAAGGATGAGGGGGCCGACCTTGTGGTCATGGGTCCCAAGGGCCGCAGCAATCTTGAAGACATTCTTTTCGGCTCCACCGCAGAAAAAATGTTTCGTCACTGCCCGGTGCCCTTGTTAAGCATACGCGAAAATAGGAGCAGATAAAATCTTTATCATCAAAGGATGGCAGTGGAGAAAAAATGCATTCTGGAAAAAAGTTCGTAAGTGTACTGAAAATGTGGTTTTTAACCCTGAGTAAACATCATATTTAAAACGAGTTGAATATATCAATGTCACATTTTAGAAAATTTCTCCCTCTTGTTGCATTCTTGCTTTTTGGCAGCATTGCAGTGATTCTGTGGCAAAATCAAAACAAGCATGAACGGGAGTTCGTTTTTCAATATACGGAAACTTCTTCGGAACAGATACGGATTCGTATCCAAGGTCTGATGAATGCTCGCATGGCATCTCTTGAAGTATTGGCCGATAGATGGGTTCAAAGGATTCCGCCTGACTTTAGCCGGAAGCGTTTTCTTGAGTTTGCCGAAAATCTTTATACCCATTATCCTGGCTTTATGGGGATCAACTGGATCGATCCCGAGGGTGTTATTCGATGGGTTTTTCCGATGAAAAGCAATGAAAATGTCATAGGTAAGAGTGTCTATGAACTTCGGGATTCTAAGGTGCGGGATACATTTCAAGAGGCCGGGAAAAATCTCCAATATATTGCCACCCCTTGTGTGGAAATTATTCAGGGGGAACCCGGTTTCCATACATTCTGGCCTTTGATCTATACCGGTAAAGTGCAAGGTTTTCTGAACGGTGTATTTCAGGTTAAGCTAATTGTGGACACCTGTTTGCCCAGGAACATTTTCAAGGAATTTTGGGTCAGGCTTTACGAAGCCGGTCGAGTTATTTACACGAATGAAAAACAGAGCGACAGTAATCTGAAAAAGGATAAGTTGCACGTAGTTCGAGAGATCCATTTCCCTGGAAAAATCTGGCAATTGGAACTTATCCCCAAGGCTGCCATTTACCCGCCGAGGATGGTTTGGAAGCTTTTCCTTCTGACTTTTGGCCTTGCCGTCTCGGCAATCCTTTCAATTCTCCTTCATCTGCTCCTTCAGCGAATGCAAATGTACAGGCTAGCAAGAGACCATGCTCTTCAGGAAGTCAGCGAACGTAAGAAGGCTGAAGATCTTGTTCGTAAACTTTCTCAAACGTTGATGCAGGCCCAGGAACGTGAGCGGCAGATGATTTCCTATGAACTCCATGACAGCATAGGCCAAAACCTTTCTACGCTGAAAATTGGCTGTGACATGCTACTCGAAAATCAACCAGCCATATCTCCTGAATCAAGGGGGAAAATGGCGGAATTATCCAAACTCCTCGAGCAGACAATCACAGCTGTCCGTAATCTTGCCTATGGCTTACAGCCTCCCGGCCTGGATGAAATGGGCCTTGTGCAGGCGCTTGAGATGTATTGTGAAGAGTTTTATGAAAAGAATGGAGTGAAAGTTGACTTTCAATCGGCCGGGTTACACTCGTTTGACTTGGATTCTAATTCCGAAATCCATATTTACCGTTTGGTTCAGGAAGGCCTAAACAATATCCGCAAACATGCCGATGCCGCACAGGTGAACATGATGCTGATGGGGGCATCTCCGAATATCATCCTTCGCATTGAAGACAACGGTAAAGGTTTTGATGTAAAGGCGCGAGAACTTGCATTAAGCAATGAGAAACGGATGGGACTTCGAAGCATGAAAGAGAGGGTCAACCTGCTTGGCGGCCAAATGACGATTCAATCACGCCCCATGCAGGGAACAAAAATATTGATAAAAATTCCTTTTAAGAAGAAGAAAAATGAGTCAGAAAAAGCGCATATTAATCATTGACGACCATCCTCTGTTCCGGGAGGGCCTTAAGACGATCATAGGGAACAACCCCGAGTATAAAGTGGTTGGGGAAGCAGGCACCGGGCATGAAGGACTTCAAATGGCCAGGGAACTCAAGCCCGATCTGATTTTGTTGGACATGGCTTTGCCGGATATAAGAGGCCTTGTGCT
>JBARSG010000562.1:0-2616 GCA_049644625.1 Desulfobacterales bacterium
ATATTAAGATGCAATCGGTCAAGAGTATGATTTTTTCGTATTTTCAGATCGAGATTTCTGTATCCGGAAAAATAAACATGCATACAACCTTTCTGTTTTATCCCTTGGATATATTGATTGTTTCTTAGCGGTTTTTTTCTTTTTGCAGGTGCATTTCGTAGTTTGGTGTCCACAGGCAGGGCAAATTCGGCCTGGTTTTGTTGAATAAACCAACCGGGTGTTATTCATTAATCTTATCCCTCAACTTACTGGAACATTTAAATGTAACAATCTTCCTGGGTGCCAACATCATGGCGTCACCGGTAGCTGGGTTCCTGCCACGGTAAAAATGCTTGACAGCGGTATAACCAAAGTTATACTATGCTTTTATGAAAACAGCCATATCCATTCCAGACGACATATTTGTATCGGCAGACCACTTGGCGAAGCGGCTGAATATGTCTCGTAGCGAACTCTATACACGTGCCATACAACAGTATATAGCTGAGTGCCGTCATGTAGGGGTGAAAGAGAAACTGGACCAAGTGTATGCGTCTGAAAACGCATCCGTTGATCCGGCAGTACTGAATGCGCAAGCAATATCCATTCCCATGGAGGAATGGTAATGCAACGCGGGGATATCTGGTGGGCCACACTTCGACCGCCGACCGTTTCTGAACCAGGCTACCGACGCCCCGTACTCATCATTCAGAGCGACGATTTCAACAAGAGTCGGATCAACACGGTTGTCGTTGCTATGCTGACCTCCAATCTCCGCCTTAAGGCTGCCCCCGGTAACGTGTTCCTGGCCAAACGGAGAACCAAGCTTCCAAAGGATTCGGTTGCCAATGTTTCCCAGGTTATCACCTTAGACAAATCGTTCCTGACGAAACGTATCAGCAGGCTTTCTACAGACAAAATGAAGTATGTGGACGATGGTCTCCGTCTCGTGCTCAATTTGTAGGAAATCCCGTCGAACCTTTAAGGATTGACACGATCCTGACAAGGTCGTGCTCTATCCATTGTTGAGATGTTACAAAAACTTCTCCTAAAGATCGGAAGAATGTATTAAAAAACTAATTTCCGTCTGAACCCATGAAGCCTTGACAAGTGACCCTGTAAAAAAAATGGGATCAATGTTTAACCCTTAGTGATAAACGATAAGAGTAAAATGTAGATTTGCCCCCTTTTCTCATTCTATTTCATATGCAATGCTGACCTGAACGCGAATTTGGCTTTCTCCTATCTCAATCGGCGGTGCTGCTGAGGCTTCGGTCTTCATTCCGGCTGCTCGAAGCATATGTTGCCGGGTCGGTATGTGAATCGGTTGGGTGCTGAGTGAAACAATGCGTTTTAACTTTACGCCCGCTGCCTCGGCCAGAGTTCTCGCCCGATCCATGGCTTCTTGAGTTGATTGTTTTAAGGCTTCCTTTTCTAATGCTGATTTATTTTTAATGTAAAATTGAATATGATTAATATTGTTGGAACCACTCTCCAGAGCTTTCCCGATCATCATAGAAACATTCTTTGATAAAGGCTCAGGCTCAAATCCTTCCAGCGTAATTTCAATGGCATTGTGTACTTCGTAACCTTTAATTTTTGGCGGCCTGGCTTTATAATCCCTTTGGGGCGTAACGCGATAATTGGAAGTCTTAAGTTTAAGATCTTTAATATTCAAACCCTTAACGGCCTGTATGACCGCTTTGGTTTTGCCGGCATTTTCTGAGCTAACCTGTTCCAGATTTCGCCCTTGGGTTACAACGGAAACGGAGATCCTGGCTGAATCATTTTGGCCCATGACCTCGGCCATGCCATGGGTAAGAATTAGACTCCGATCCGAAGCAGACGGACATTGGGCAAAGATAGAATGCGCCATGAGGAGCAGGCTCACCGTAAGTACCGGAATAAATGCTCTTTTCATTGCTTCCTCCTTTGATCTCTAATTATTTTTTTATTGGCATGTGTAACTTCTCAATAAGTTCTGGTGCATTAAATGATCATATTGACCCGAATCCATAATTTATTGAGATGTTACAATTTATAGCAGGTTTCATATGTTAATCAATCACTTTTTGGTCTTTGATTCTGTTTCGAAGTTGCTTCCAGAAGGGGGGCACAATTTTTCTTGTAAGGGATATTGGCGGGATCACGTGCAATTCCCTTGAATGTCCTCATCAAATTTAGTATTTTTAATTATTTTCTTGAAAACTGGATTTGATATGCTTTACTGCCAGGGGCTGGTTTTGCTGTGGAGTTGTAAATCTGACAAATCTGAGTTAAATATCAAAAAACAGGGCCGGACGCAAGGAGCCGGCAAAGAAAACTTATGGTTATGGTAAAACGAATAATTATCACTTTGATTGGATTAATTGTGTTGATCGGGGGGTTGGCCGGGATTAAATACCTTCAGATTGAGCGGATGACCGCCCATGGGGACAATTTTGTTCTGCCTCCGGAAGTTGTTACAACGGCGAAGGCCAAAAACGACTCCTGGGAGTCGCTTTTAACCGCTGTCGGGTCCCTGGAAGCCGTGCAGGGGGTGGTGGTTACCGCGGAACTCACGGGAAAAGTGGTGCATATCACCTTTGATCCGGGCACCATGGTGAAAGCGGGTGATCTCCTGGTGCAGCAGGATAC
>JBARSG010000563.1:0-1562 GCA_049644625.1 Desulfobacterales bacterium
GGTCTTTACTAATATGGATGAACCTGTCAAATTCATCCCAGAAAATCGACCGGACGGCATCTGTTTCCTTGAGAATTTCGTGACGCGCGCCGGTAATTACGGCGAAGCGGCAATTGGGCAGCAAATAGCAGATGGTCTTCTGGGCTTTGATAGAGACCACCCGGTCACATCCGGCGCTGGCAATGAGAATCGGTGTTGTGATCTTTTCGGCGAAATCCGGCTCGGTAAGAATATCTATGGATTCAAATGTTGCTGAGAGCCATCCATAGGTCACGCCGCCCAGCGCAAGGTCGGGATTTTCCGTGATTGCCTGGTTTTCATCCATAAAACGTTCCGGGTCTGACGTTAGTCTGTTGCCTTTGAATTTTTCAACGGTATAATCGCCTGAACCTATGATATAAGCATGATCCAGACCCGCTCTTATTGCAATCCAGGCAATCAACCTGACAAACCATCCGGGCAGGGGCGTTGTCGAAATATCGATCATCGGCGATACCAGAACAATTTTATCAGCAATTTCCGGATGATCATGAATAAAACGCAGCGCGATATGTCCCCCCATGGAGTGGGCAAGAACAACCAATGGGATTGCGGCATCGGGCTGAACAATTTTTCTGACAAACAGGTTCAGATCGTTTATGTAACTATCGTAGTTTTTAATAAATCCTTTATGTCTGTTTGCCAACATTCTTGATGAAAGGCCCTGTCCGCGCCAGTCAAGACTATATACGTTAAAGCCCCTTTGATTCAGTTCGCGAATAGTTTCCGCAGACTTTTCCATGAATTCTTTTCTGCCATTTAGCAAAATAACCGAACCTCTTTTTTTTTCGTTATGGGAATACCAAATACCATAGCGAATATGCTGATTGTCAGACGTGGTCATAAAGTTATAGACTAAAGACTTACTTTCTTGTGCGGCGGAATGATTCTGGATAATGATGAAAAGACTGAGATATAAGATAATGAATTTTATCGGAACTGCGTTAATGCGGATTTTTTCCATCATAGACCCAGCGCAGAAAAATATTTAGAAAAATGTATATTGACCTCGATGCTCTTGTCAATTATGGTTGTTTTATCGATCAACCCGGTAACGTTCTCACAATTTTAACTCTGTAATAGGAGAAAAATGAAAAAACATTCGCATAATTATATTGAGACTTACGACGGTTTGGCAGGACTCGGTCTGGATCGTGAAACCGACGAAAACACGATTATCTACTACCTTCAGAAATTTTCCGATGACACGCTGATGAAAGAATTAGTAAAAAGACTGACAGATGAAGAACTTGAAGAAATATTTTCTCTGCTGACTCGTCTACTTAGAAAATATTTAACAGATCCTGAGTATCACACACTTTTCCTCAAAGATGGTCATCCTTAATATCAGGAATCAGCTTGAATCCTTAATGGACCGTAGCACCGCAAGGTTTTTAAATTTTGTACTTTCCGAAATCTTCAGGAGAAAGGTTTTCAAGATATTCCGCCCACTTTTTTCCTTCTTCGCTTTTATTTAGTATCTCAGAATCGCCTTCCGCCATTTGAGATTTTTCGAAAATCTT
>JBARSG010000564.1:0-9369 GCA_049644625.1 Desulfobacterales bacterium
AACCCGACGTATCTCGGTTATATCGGTCAGCCCTTGCAGCGCCTTGGCAATACCATCTTGTACCAGAGTGGTCATGCCCTCAATGGATGCCTGGGCAAAGAGTTCCTCGGGAGTCGCCTCTTTTTTGATCATTCTTTTTATTTCTTTTGTTCCTTCCATCAATTCATGAATCCCAAGTCTTCCTCTATACCCGGTTCCATAGCACTCATCACAACCCTCGGCTTGGTAGATGACGGTTTCCGGCGTAAGTTTAAGACCGGAGGAATCAAAACGCTCTTTACCATAAAGCTTTTTAATTATAAAAATATCTTCGTCTGAAGGGTGATATTTTTTTCTGCATTTTTTACACAGCACCCTTGCCAGCCTTTGGGCCAGCACAGCTTGAAAGGCATCGGAAAAATTAAGCGGATTGATGCCCATGTCAAGAAGACGGGTAACGGTTTCCGGTGCGTTGTTGGTATGCAACGTTGAAAATACCAGATGGCCGGTGAGTGATGCCTCAACCGCGATGGAGGCAGTCTCTCTGTCTCGCATTTCACCGATCATAATTACATCGGGATCGGCCCTTAAAAACGCTCTCATAATTCTTGCAAAATCAAGACCGATCTTAAACTGGCATTGGACCTGCCGCAGGCCGAGCTGGGTAATTTCCACAGGGTCTTCCGCAGTCCATATCTTTATCTCGGGTTTGTTGATATATCCGAGGGCTGAATGAAGGGTGGTGGTTTTCCCGGATCCGGTGGGCCCTACAACCAAAAAGAGTCCGGTAGGTTGGGAAATGACTTTTTTGACGATATTAAGATTTTCATCATTCAATCCCACATCGTCAAGGTTTCTGGCGCCGGCTTCGGCCAGGATTCTCAAAACCACATCTTCATACCCACCTACAGTGGGGAGTGTAGCAATTCGAAGCTCAAAGGGTTTGATCCCCTTGCGCTTGAATTTGATCTTGCCGTCCTGAGGGAGACGCTTTTCGGCAATATCAAGCCCACTCATAATCTTGATTCTTGACAGAATAGCTCTGGCATGGGTAATCGGAACCTGCAAAAAATCCTGACAGACCCCGTCAATTCTAAAGCGGATGCTGGCGGTCTTGGTGAAGAGAGACGGTTCAATATGGATATCCGAGGCATATTTTCTGTATGCTGAAATGAGAATCTGATCGACCATTCGCACCACCTGGCTGGAGGATTCATCAAACTCTTCGATGATTTCGTCTTCTACATCTTCCTCAAAATCGATATCGGGCATGATGTCAAAACTGTCCGCAACATGCTCCTCAGCAAGATCCCCGGCTTCATGCCTTTTATCAAAAAAGTATTTTATAATTTTTGCGATATCTTCTTTTGTCCCGACGAAATAATTGATATTGTGTGTATATATCAAGGCTGCAATATGATCGGTTTTAATAAGGTCAGCAGGGTCATCAATCAGAATATCGACAGTCCCGCTCGTCATATCCCAACTCAGAGGAACCCAGCTGTACTGGAGAAGAAAAGACTGTTTCAGCTTGCTTAGCAGTTCATAAGGGACCGGCATATCCGGATTAAAGGCTATGAAAGGGCACTTGAAGAACAATGAAAGAGATTTTCCAATCTTTTCCTTTTCTATCCTGTTCTGTTCCATAAGGACATATTCCACACTTTTTTTTGTTTTTTTGGATATTGCGAGGGCATTTTGTAGCTGGGTGGTCGTAACGAGTTTGGATTCGAGGAGGTAACTATATCTAGAATCATAAGCGCGGCCGCTTTGGAGCAGTTCGGTTCGGGTATGCAATCCTTCATATTCCGGATCGATTTTCTTGACAGACTCGTAAAGTTCTATTGCAAGATCCGCATGACCCCGCTTTTCCATCTCAGCACCCAGCGAGAAATTGATATTGGACTTTTCCCGGTCACTTAACTCTCTTTGTTTAATCAGTTTTTCAATGTGATCGATGACCCTGGACGGTGAGTGGATTTCAAACAAGCATTCTGACAAGTCTCCGATGATTTTTTCAATTGGGTATTCTTTGTCAAACAGTTTTGTATATTCCTCTACAGCTTCTCTAAAGAGGCCCAATTCCTTTAAAGACGAAGCGCTGGTGAGAATTGCAGGAGCTGTTTCTTCAGAATCCGGAGTTTCCCCGAGATGGGAAATGTCCTGATCAAAAAGGGATGGATCTTCTTTTTCGAGCCGTTCGATTTCCTCTTTTAACCGGGTAATTTTTTTAAGGATGGTTTTTTTGATATCAGGATCGAGTTCAGTTGAGACAGAAAGTATTTCTTCATATATTTCAAGGGATTCTGCAAAAAGTCCTTGGGATCTGTAAGTCTCGGCCTCTCTTATTTTTAGATCAATATCTATGTTTATAATTTCATTAATATCGCTCATTGGTTTAAATCCTCCGATCCCATTGAATAGACATCAGTCTGACACTATTTCGTATGATTGTTTACAGTTTGTCCTGTAATGAGGCTACCGTTAAAGATATTGCTTTCTTAACGGTTTCAACCACATTAAAGCCGGTTACGGTACTTGCCTCAAAAGAAGGTGCCAATAATTGATTGTTCAAGCCCTTTTCCAGTGTGTCATAAGATAAAAGCGGGATGTCCTGTTCCGCCAGATCTCTTTTGTTATACTGAAAGACAATGGGGGTCTGAAAAATATCTTTCCCAAATACTGCCAGATTTTCTTTAAGCTCCTGCAGGCAAGCAATATTCAATTGTTGCCTTAACACCATGGAGTCAGCCACAAAAACGATACCATCCACTCCTTTTAAGACCAATTTTTTAGTGGCATTGCATTTAACCTGACCGGGTACAGTATAAAGTTGGACTTTGACTTTATAACCTTTTACCATACCGACCTCCAAAGGTAAAGAATCATAAAACAGGGCATTGTCTCCATTTGTATCTATGGATGCCAGCTTTCCTTTGATACGCTTTTCGAATTTATTGTAGATATACTTTAGATTGCTGGTTTTTCCAGCTCGAGCAGGACCGTAATAAACTAATTTTACCTCAGCCTCCTTTTTATCCGGATTTATTAATGCCAAAACAATTGCCTCTCACAATTAATCAATTCGTAGAAAATCGAAGTCAACAAGTTTTTTATGTTTCGTATTTTGTTTTAAATATGTAACCACATGCGAGCTTATTGAATCACAAATCTGTAACTTCTCAAAAACTTTTAATTTAATAAATAACACTTTCATTCTATTTTATCAATAACAAGTTGGCATACTTCCTTAATGGAGTGAAGGCTCCCGTAAATCTATTAAGAAAATTTCTTGATTGACACGAAATTTTCATTCGAATATTTTATTGACTAATATCAGATTTCTTGTCATTTCAATACGATTCGATGACAATATTCTAAAGATGATCCCTATGAAATTAACGCTCACCATGTCATTCAAAAGAATGAAGCCGTTCTGGATCACCGTTTCCGCATTCGGACTTGTTTTTGCGGTGCTATTTTTTATCCGTCTGGATTTGTTTAGTAAATTTTTATATGAACCTTCAAATACGTTTTTTTCATCCATAGAACCCCCTCTTGAAAGGGACTCATGGATGAATATTTTACAAAATGGTCGTAAAATTGGCGCATCACATACAACTTTTTTAAAAAGAAAAAATGGGTACCTTCTGAAAGAAACCTTATATATGCGTATCAACACAATGGGACTGGTACAGGATATAAACCTTAAGACAGTCGGGAGACTACATCCTGATTTTACACTCTCTTCATTCGATTTTAATATCAGTTCGGGACGGTTTGTTTTCTCGGTACAAGGGGTAGTTTCCGGTAATGTACTTTCAATTAAAACACATGGACTTGAGTCCACTGGTAGTTTCCATATCAAGATTCCGGAAAGGTTATACCTGGCCGCCGGTATAATAAATGCCGTGGATGCTTCCGGAATAGAACCCGGTGACGAGGTTGCTTTTCAAATCTTCGACCCTGCAACCATGGCCAGTGAACCGGTCAGAGTCAGGGTCATTGACCATGAAGAGATCCTGAATATGGGAGTAAAAAAAAAGGCCAAAAAGATAGCCATGATGTTTAAAGGGGTAACTCAACTGGTCTGGGTCGGGGAAAACGGCGAAGTAATAAAAGAAAAAGGATTCCTCGGAATCAGTCTCGAAAAGACGACCCGTGACCATGCTCTTTTTGATCTTCCTGTCGAATCGAGCCAAGATCTTACCATGGTTGTTTCTGTCCCGTCAAATGTGCCTATCAACAATGCAGAAACGCTTACAAGACTGGAGGCTGAAATCAGCGGCATACCATACGACCATCTCCATCTCGACGGCGGAAGGCAGTCCTTAAACGGTAATCTCCTTATCATTAATAAGGAGTCACTGCCGGATGCTACAACTGATTATGACATAAACGGATTAAAAGAGCCCCAAATTAATTTTTTAAAGCCCACCCCATTTATTGAATCTAATCATCCAACAATCCGCAATCTGGTAAAAAAAATTGTTGAGGCCGATGAACCCCCTTTAAAAAAAACCATAAAGCTGGTTGACTGGATCAATAAAAATATTGAAAAACGGCCCGTTCTTTCTCTGCCGGATGCTCTTGCCGTTATTGAAAACGGTGCAGGGGACTGTAATGAACATGCCGTACTCCTTGCTGCTCTTGCAAGGGCGGCGGGGATACCCGCTAAGATTGAAGCGGGTCTCGTTTATTTAAACGGACGATTTTATTATCATGCATGGAATCTTCTTTACCTTGGGAAGTGGATAACCGTGGACTCGCTTTTTGGACAAATCCCGGCAGACGTGACTCACATACGGTTTTCAAGTGGAGCACTAAAACAACAGCTTGATTTAATAAGCATTATAGGGAAAATAAAATTAAGGATTATTAAACAGACGAAATGATAGAACTTAAAGGTCTGACCAAAAGATACGGTAATCTGGTGGCCGTGGATAATCTGAATCTTATGATTCCAAAAGGAGAAATATTCGGATTTATCGGTCCAAACGGCGCAGGAAAAACAACCACAATAAATATGATTGGAGGAATCCTTGCACCCACATTAGGCACCGTTATGATCTGTGGTATAAATATGGAAGCGTACCCGGAAAAAGCCAAGCGTAAAATAGGCTTTATTCCCGAAAGGCCGTATCTTTATGAAAAACTTACCGGCATGGAGTTTCTTAAGTTTATTGCCGATCTGTATGGGGTGGGTGAGGATGTCTTTTTAATAAAATCTCAAGAAAAACTGGAGATGTTTCTTTTGTCTGACTGGTCTGATGATCTTATTGAGTCGTACTCTCACGGAATGAAACAACGGCTTGTAATGGCCGCGGCCCTTGTTCATGATCCTGAGGTAATCATTGTGGATGAACCCATGGTGGGTCTTGATCCTTTGGCAATCAAGATGGTCAAGAATCTTTTTAGGAGTCTTGCAAAACAAGGCGCAACTATTTTCATTTCGACCCATACCCTGAAGGTGGCCGAAGATATATGTGATCGTATCGGTATCATCCATAAGGGAGCGCTGATCGCTTCAGGCACTCCTGAAGATTTAAAGCGCCAGGCCAATGAAATAGATGCGGATCTTGAACAGGTATTCATTAGATTAACAGAAGAATGAAAAATATCATCACACTTTTAATGCCAAGGATTTGTTCTTTTAAAGGCAAGAGATTTTTAAAAAACAACACGGGCGGTTTGTTTAAGCTTTTGTTGTTTGGAACGATCGGTATACTTTTTTGGGGGGGAATATTTGCAGTTTCACTGCGGGTTCTTGGCTATTTCAAGGAGATAGCGGAGCTGGGAGATATCCTTGCCTGTAAGCTGCTTTCCATGGTGCTCCTTACTTTTTTTTTCCTTCTTGTTTTCAGCAGCATCCTAACCTCACTCTCCAAGCTGTACCTGAGTAGAGACCTGTCTCTTGTACATTCCCTGCCGGTTCCAAGTTACAAGGTTTTTATTGCAAGGTGGATAGAAAGCACTGCAGACAGTTCGTGGATGGTCATTGTATATACACTCCCCGTATTTATCTCATACGGTATTGTTTATCAGACCGCCCCCCTTTTTTATATCAATATTGTAATGACACTGTTATCCCTTTCGATCATTGCATCAGGTATAAGCGCCGTTCTGGTTATAACCACTGTGAATTTTTTAGCGGCAAGCCGTATAAGAAACATATGTATATTCATCGGCCTTTGCTTTTTTCTGGTACTCTTTTTTACGTTTCGATTTTTACGTCCGGAACGTTTGGTTGATCCCGAAGCTTTTGCAACCGCACTTGTTTATCTTAAGGCCTTAAAGACTCCGGCGCCGCCATATCTTCCCAGCACATGGGCATTTGACAGCATGAAGGCCTTACTTTACGGTAATATCAGGGAAGGGATGTTTCAGGTTGCGCTTTTATGGAGTTTCGCCGGAGTAATGGTGTTTATGGTTATAATTATTGCAGAAGCCATTTATTTTAAAGGGCTTTCAAAGACAAGAACCGCACAGATTCGGCTGTTTAATTACAAAGCCACCAGTAGCCTTTTCTTAACATTTTTGTCACGGCCGGTCAGGGCATTTGCAGTAAAGGAGGTCAGAACTTTTTTCCGGGACCAGACACAGTGGTCGCAACTATTTCTTGTTGCGGCCCTTGTTGTCATCTATATTTACAATTTCAATGTTCTTCCCCTTGAAAAAGCTCCCATAAAGACCGTATATTTCCAAAATCTTCTTTCTTTTCTAAATATGGGCCTTGCCGGTTTTGTACTTACCGCCGTTGCCGCTCGGTTCGCTTATCCTGCCGTCAGCACTGAAAAGGAGGCGTTCTGGCTGGTAAAATCGGCTCCAATACCACTTAAGAACTATCTTTGGATAAAGTTTATTATCTATTACTTACCCCTGCTGATTTTAACCGAAATCCTGATTGTCGCAACAAACATTCTGCTTAAGGTTTCTCCCTTTATGATGGGACTTTCCATAATTAACATATTTTTTATGGTTCCCGGTGTTGTCTCCATGGGGATAGGACTTGGCGCGGCGTACCCGGATTTTAAATCAGAAAACCCGGCCCAAACCGTCACTAGCTTTGGCGGGCTTCTCTTTATGATGGTGTGCGCAGGATATATAGGCGCCGTAATTGTCATTGAGGCAGGCCCTGTTTACAACCTTTTTATGGCCGGAATAAAAAAAACGGAGTTAAGTGCTTTTATGTGGATATGGATAATCGGATCGTTTGCCATAGCTTTTATAATTAACATTCTTGCAGTAGTGCTTCCCATGAGATTCGGGGAAAGGAAGCTGTCAAAGTTGTTGATCTGACGGATTAATATGCCAAATCGCCAGAGGTGATATTGTCAAAAAAGAATTATGTCTTATAATGTTGGTTAATTTTGTAAAAAATCGAATTCAACACGTTTTAGTACCTAAACTCTGATTTCTTGTGATTTGTTATTTCCGGCTTGTCCGGTTTAGGTTTTAGGTAATTATATAGAATTGCACCTACCAGTTAACAACTTTACGAGGTGTGTACTTATAACAGGAGAAAAAAATGGCCGAAACTGACAAGGATGATCTTATCAGCATTATTGAAGAAGATGAGAAGGATGCAAACTTTCCCGACATACTTCCCTTATTGTCGGTAAGGGATGTTGTAATTTTTGATGATATGCTTCTCCCACTTTTTGTTGGACGAAAAAAATCGGTTCGCGCTGTGGAAGAAGCCGTGTCAAAAGAGGGATTTTTGTTAATCGTAACGCAAAAGGATCCAGGTATTGAGAACCCGAAGCCGGATCAAATTTTTAGCGTCGGAACTGTGAGCCGGATTTTGAGAATTTTAAAACTTCCAGATGGTAGCATTAAAGCCCTTGTTCAGGGAATTGCCAAGGCAAGGATTGTTAAATATGTTTCAAAAAAATCATTATATCGTGTAAAAATTGAAACTATTGTTGAGCCCCCGATTAAGAAAATTAGTCTTGAGATTGAAGCCCTGATGCGAAATATACGGGAGCATTCCGAAAAGATTCTGGCTTTGCGTGGTGAAATGACCAGTGATGTCAGTGCGGTTTTAGAAAGTATCGAAAATCCGGGAAAGCTTGCTGATCTTGTGGCATCAAATCTTAGATTGAAAATTGATGAATCCCAGATTCTGCTTGAACTGATCGATCCTGTTAAACGTCTCAAGAAAGTCAACGACTTGCTTGCACGGGAAGTGGAGCTGTCATCTATGCAGGCCAAGATTCAGTCTGATGTAAGGGATGAAATTTCAAAAAATCAGCGGGATTATTTTTTAAGAGAGCAGGTTAGGGCGATTCATAGGGAACTTGGTGAAAGCGATGACAAAGTAGAGGAAATAAAGGATTACAAAAAAAAGATAAAAATCGCCAGGATGTCAAAAGCAGCCGATAAAGAAGCCTTAAAACAGTTGAAACGACTGGAAAAAATGTATTCTGACTCTGCTGAAGCTTCGGTTGTGAGGACGTATCTGGACTGGATGGTCGATATGCCCTGGAGTAAAACGGCCAAAGATGTAATCGATATCAAGCAGGCCAAAAAGGTTCTCGATAAGGACCATTTTGCGCTGGACAAGGTAAAAGATCGCATATTGGAATATTTAAGCGTACGCAAACTTAATCCCAAAATGAAAGGCCCGATTCTCTGTTTTGTGGGACCGCCTGGGGTGGGAAAGACTTCCTTGGGGCAGGCCATAGCACGGGCAATGAAACGTAAATTTATCCGTATTTCTTTGGGAGGTATCCGTGATGAAGCTGAAATCAGAGGCCACCGCCGAACCTATATCGGCGCTTTGCCCGGACGCATATTGCAGAGTTTAAAACAGTGTGGTACAAACAATCCTGTTTTCATAATGGACGAGATTGACAAGCTCGGCTCTGATTTTCGCGGAGATCCTTCATCCGCTCTTTTAGAGGCCCTTGACCCTGAGCAGAACATAGCTTTCAGTGATCATTACCTTAATTTGCCCTTTGATCTTTCCAAGGTTATGTTTATTCTTACGGCAAACTTGACCGACACTATTCCGTCAGCGCTTCTTGACAGGATGGAGGTTATTACACTTCCCGGATATACGGAAGAAGAAAAAAAGACGATTGCTCAAAGGCACCTTATTCCGCGTCAGATAAAGGAAAATGGTTTAAAAGCCGGAAATATATCCATAAGCTCGGGGGCATTGCATCAGATTATAACAGAATATACTTCCGAAGCCGGCTTAAGGAATCTTGAACGTGAAATAGGGGCTCTTTTCCGCAAGGTGGCTCGTAAAATTGCCGAAGGAGATAAAGGGCGTTTTCGTATCACAAAAAACAACCTGCAACACTACCTTGGCGTCGCGAAATATTATCCCGAAATGGATCAGGAGAAAAGCCAGGTCGGTTTGTCCACCGGCCTGGCCTGGAC
>JBARSG010000565.1:0-5244 GCA_049644625.1 Desulfobacterales bacterium
CGTAAATTCAGATTCAACATATTTTAATGAAGAATCCACACCTTGAGGGCATATAAAAGATGAACGTCGAACATCGAACATCGAACGTTGAACATTGAATAATGTATTCTACCCTTTATAATAAAGACAAAGCGAAGCGCCTTCCACATTCGACGTTCGACGTTGAACGTTCGATGTTCGATGTTCAAATTGTTGCGTCTGAAATTACGACTAAACCTTCATATCAGGTTGAAATTACATATACAGTTCAGGAGTTCTGAATTGAAAGAGGCTATCTTTTCAGGAGGCGCAATGACCATTGGATCTGACGAAAACGAAGAGCAGCGTGCCAGTATATACAGACACGCTATTGACATGCAGATGAAGAATCCAAGACTGGCATTTAAAGACAATGAAGAAAAGCTCCGGAAAAGCCTTGAATCGGTTCGCAACCAGTATGAGGATTTTGCAAATTATTTCGGAACTGATAAAATTGTTGGGACGACCAAGGGCTCACTCAAAAATAATTTTTTACCACCTCATAAACCTTTTCAAGAGCCTGATCCAGATGTTCCGGCCGGGTTCCGCCGGCCTGTGCCATATCCGGCCTGCCCCCGCCGCCGCCGCCCACAACCGAAGCCACTTCCTTAACAATTTTCCCGGCATGAAACCGGTCCGTCAAATCTTTGGTAACCACAACGATCAAAAGCGCTTTGGAATCGGCCGAACTGCCAAGGACAACGATGCCGGTTTTTATCTTCTCTTTAAACCTGTCCGCCAGATCTCTCAGTTCAGCCGGCGTGCCAACCGTGACCTTTTTAGCCAGTACCTTTATATCGTTGACGGATTTAATATCTTCCTCGGCCCAGTCCGCCGACTGCATCGCAATTTTTGCTTTTAATTGTTCCACCTCTTTTTCCAGCGATTTCTGAACAGACAATATTTTCTTAATTCTCTCGGGAACCGTTTCGGGATTTTCTTTAAGCAACCTGGCGGAGTCATGTATGATCTTTGAGTCTTTTTGAATATATTCGACGGCGGCCGCACCGGTCAACGCCTCAATCCGCCGTACCCCTGAAGCCACACTCGATTCGCCGGTAATTTTGAAAAAACCGATGTTACCGGTCATATCCGTATGTGTCCCACCGCAAAGCTCCTTGCTAAAATCGTTCATGGAAACAACCCTGACACGGTCACCGTATTTTTCTTCAAAGAGCGCTGTGGCATCTGTTTTAAACGCTTCTTCTGCATCCATCTCAATCATCCGGACAGGTATATTTTTACGTATCTTTTGGTTCACCAGGGTTTCAATTTTATCCAAAGTTTCCGGATCGGTCTGGGAAAAATGGGTAAAATCGAACCGGAGTCTGTCCGGCGCCACCAGGGAACCGGCCTGTTTGACATGATCACCCAGTATTTTTCGCAGGGCAAAATGGAGTATATGGGTGGCCGTGTGATTGCATTTTGTCGCATCACGCTGAGACTTATCAACGGTAAGGGTTACGGTTTCCCCTTTTTCAATACGTCCTGAAATGATTTTACCTTTGTGGATAATAAGCCCCGTGGGATCCTTGACGGTGTCTGAAATTTCCATGTCAAGATCATCACCGGTAATCTTGCCGGTATCCCCTGCCTGCCCACCGGCTTCACCGTAAAACGGCGTGACTTCCGCCACCACCTCAACCGTTTGACCTGTGGACGCCTTCTGAGTCTCCCGGCCGTCCTCTACCAGTACAAGCACCTTTGACTCACAGGATATCTTATCGTAACCCACAAACTCCGGAATTACGCCTGCGGCAGAGAGGTTTTTATAAGCATCGCTGATTTCAGCAAATGCGGCCACGGATCTCGACTGTTCACGCTGCGCTTCCATATATTCTTCAAAACCTTCCATATCAAGTGACAATTCTTCATCCCTGACCACATCTTGGACAATATCAACCGGAAATCCAAAAGTGTCATAAAGCTTAAATATTAAATCACCCGACACTCGGGTTTGACCTTTGGCCTTTAGATCGGCAAGACCGTCGTTTAAAATCTTAAGCCCATGATCCAGTGTTTCCGAAAATCGGATTTCTTCGTTTTTAATGACATTCGTGATAAAAGCCGCAGCCTCCGAAAGACCGGGATATTCGGGTTTCATGATATCAAAAACAACACGGGCGGTTTCATGAAGAAAGGGTCGTGTCAGGCCTATATTACGCCCGTATCGGATCGCTCTTCGCATAATACGGCGCAGCACATATCCTCTGCCTTCATTGGAAGGAAGGACCCCGTCGCCAATTAAAAATGCTGCGGCCCTGCTGTGATCGGCAATGACTTTCATGGCCACATCCGCTTCACGGGACTCTCCAATCCACTTTTCAGAAAGATCCTCCACCTTGTTTATGATCGGCAGAATCAGATCGATTTCATAATTTGTCGGCACATCCTGTATGATGGAAACCAGCCTTTCCAGCCCAAGCCCGGTATCAATGCTCGGTTTTGGAAGGGGTGTCAGCTTGCCGGAAACATCGCGATCGAACTGCATGAAAACCAGATTCCATATCTCTAAGAAACGATCACAATCACACCCGACCTTGCAATCCGGCTTGCCGCAGCCAAATTCCTTTCCCCGGTCGATAAGTATTTCACTGCAGGGACCGCACGGACCCGTATCCCCCATGGCCCAGAAGTTGTCTTCTTCACCGAACCGTAAAATCCGGTTTTCCGGAACACCGATATTTCTGTTCCAGAGGTCATGGGCTTCATCGTCATCAAGATAAATCGAAACCCATAGCTTGTCTTCCGGCAGTCCATACCCGTTGGTCAACAGATCCCAGCCGAAATCTATGGCCTTTTCCTTGAAATAATCCCCGAATGAAAAGTTCCCCAGCATCTCGAAAAATGTATGGTGCCTTGCGGTATATCCGACATTTTCCAGATCGTTATGCTTGCCTCCGGCCCGCACGCATTTCTGGGAGGTTGCCGCCCTTACATAGCCTCTTTTTTCCTCGCCGAGAAAAGCGCGCTTAAACTGGACCATACCTGCATTGACAAATAGCAGAGTAGGATCGTCGGAAGGAACCAGAGATGAGCTTCTTACGATCTGGTGATTATGTTTTTCAAAATAATCAAGAAATTTCCTGCGGATTTCGTTTCCTGTCATAAATCACTCCATTTTAGACTTGCGGGTTCTCTGGTGAGGAATCATCCCGAGCTTCTTCTTGCTTGTTTTTTGAAAAACCCAAAGCCTCCTTGACTTTTATTAACGCTGAATTGTATATATCCGGATTATTTTCTAAAAAACTTTTTACGTTTTGGCGTCCCTGCCCGATCCGCTCCCCGTCATATGAATACCAGGAACCGCTTTTATCTATAACTCCGGCAGCCACGCCGGTATCGATAAGATCGCCGGTTTGCGATATGCCTTGACCGTATATGATATCGAATTCAGCATCCGTAAACGGCGGGGCCATCTTGTTTTTAACCACACGCACTCTGGTCCGGTTCCCTATAACTTCCTGCCCATCCTTAATCGCTCCGATCCGCCGGATATCGAGCCTGACTGAAGAATAGAACTTCAGTGCATTTCCTCCGGTTGTGGTTTCAGGGTTGCCGAATACCACGCCGATTTTCATACGGATCTGGTTAATGAAAATAACCGAAGTCATTGTTTTGCTGATGGTGCCGGCCAGCTTTCTCAGTGCCTGGGACATGAGCCTGGCCTGAAGTCCCATGTGGGTATCTCCCATCTCTCCTTCTATTTCCGCCCTTGGAACCAGTGCGGCAACCGAGTCTATCACAACAATATCTATTGCACCGCTTCTTACCAGCATATCCGCAATTTCCAGAGCCTGCTCCCCGGTATCGGGCTGGGCCACCAGAAGTTCGTCACAATCCACACCGAGTTTCTTGGCATACGAAATATCCAAGGCATGCTCTGCATCAACAAATGCCACAATGCCGCCCTGTTTCTGGGCCTCGAAAATCGCGTGAAGTGCAAGGGTGGTTTTCCCGGACGATTCCGGGCCGAAAATCTCAATAACCCTTCCTCTGGGGAGTCCCCCAACACCCAGCGCTTTATCAAGAGCAAGGGAGCCGGTTGATATCACCGGCACATCGACAATAGGGCTGCCCCCCAGCTTCATAATAGCCCCTTTGCCGAACTGTCGCTCTATCTGCATCATGGCGGTTTCCACCGCCTTTTCCTTGTCCGGAGATATGCTCATGATATCCTCCTTATCAATGGTCATTTGTCATTGGAAATTTGTCATTGGTTATTTGTTATTGGACATTGGTTATTCGTTATTCGTCATTGTAACTGATTACTGATCACTCACCTCTGTCTTCTGACCTCTATCATTTGCTTGCTCTGTGAAATTCACGTAGTGACAGCGCAGCGCATTTCACTGGAGTCATTTCCCAATCTTCAATCTTCAATCTTCAATCAATAATTGATTCACCAGTTTCGTATAAACAGCCCCTTTGGGCTTCATCTCACTTTTATACAAAATGATCCTGTCGGCAAAAAAATGTTCGGATTCAAACTGAGTAAATTCTTTCAATACACCATGTAATCTTTTTGGATCGATTTTATCCTTTATCCTTCCCAGGGTAAGATGACCTCTGAAGGGCCTCTTTTCTTTGGGGAAACCGATTGCCTCTAATTTTTCATCCAGTGTTCTTTGCAGTGCGGTGAGCAGGTCGAGCTGCTTTGAAATACCCAACCATAACACACGGGGCCGTTTTATACCCGGAAAAACACCGATTCCTTTTACCGCAAGCGATATGGGATGATAGCCCGTAACCGACTCAGCAACAGCCCTTGCGACTTTTTCCGTATCCGCTTCTTTGATGTCGCCTAAAAATTTTAAGGTAAGATGAATGTTTTCCGGACGGACCCATCGGATCTTAAGCCCATAAGATTTTATTTCTTCCTGAACCTTGCTGATAGTGTAAATTATTTTTTCCGGCAGTTCAATGGCTATAAACGTTCGTATGGTGTTTGACATGGAAAATTGACTATTGAATATTGGGTCAGCTATTAGTTTTCACTTTTCATTTTAAATTGTAAAAATTTCTTAAATCTTCAATTTTCAATTGAAAATCTTCAATCAAATCAAAGTTTGGAAATGAAACTGCGAAAATCTTTTGCCAAAAAAAATACGAGATTCACAACTAAGTCGGCAGTGTAAACTGTGGTTCCCCGATAAGAAATTTCCCTTTGGAAATCCAGTTTTTCA
This sequence comes from Desulfobacterales bacterium, assembly GCA_049644625.1. Taxonomy (GTDB): domain Bacteria; phylum Desulfobacterota; class Desulfobacteria; order Desulfobacterales; family UBA11574; genus S5133MH16. The sequence goes on from JBARSG010000565.1 coordinate 5,205, forward strand.
ACATTTCAGCAATTTCCCGTGCCCTTACCATGCTCGATAG
>JBARSG010000566.1:0-2038 GCA_049644625.1 Desulfobacterales bacterium
ATACTGGACAGCCGCCCTTTGGGCTGTTCACGACATCAACAAGCGGGGCGGGATCATGGTCGATGGCAAGAAAAAAAAGATCGAGCTGATCAAGGCCAATAGCGAATCAAAACCCGCCATCACCAAAAAGGTCTGTGAAAGGATGATCCTCCAGGAGAAGGTTGATATCCTGATAGGGACTAACGGCAGCAACAATATGAAGATTATTAACCAGGTGGCCGATAAATACAAGGTCATCGCTATGGATTTTGTCGCATTATCGGACGAGCTCTATGATGCCAAGAACTTTACCCGATATTCGTTCATGACGTGCTTTTCGACCTCGCAAATCGGAAGGGCGATGGCCTATTATTACGGCCAGATCCGAAAAAAGGAAAAAAAGTTTTACGTCCTGTGCCAGGATTATCTTTTCGGCCACTCCCTGGCAAAGGGGTTTATAGAAGGCATGAAAGAATACTATCCTGATGCCGAGATCGTCGGAGAGGATTACCACAAACTTTTTCTCACAGACTTTGCACCCTATCTGACCAAGATCAAGGCATCCGGTGCCGAGGTCATCTACACCGGCGACTGGATCCCGGATGCTGCGGCCCTTGTTAAGCAGGCCCGGCAGATGGGGATCGACTTGCCCTTTGCCCATCTGTTCCTCGACGATCCCGTCTTCCTGACCGAAGTCGGGATCGAAAAAACGAAAGGGTTGGTCAATGTCACCCAGTTTGGACAAACCAATCCAACATTTAAAAATGACGGCTATATCAAATTTGTTAAAGCGTGGAACGATCAGTGGAAGAAGTGGCCAGCACCATACAATACACTGCGTTACAAGTGGCCAATAGGTAGCACTTCTGGGTCAGTCATACATCAGGTTTACTGGCTGCTGAGCGTCGTCGAAAGAGCCGGCAGCACGGACCCTGAAAAGATCATCAAGGTCTGGGAGGGTGACAGTTACGAGATGGCCAATGGGAAAGTCATCTCCATGCGGGCCTGTGACCATAAGGCGGTTCAGGACCTTCATATTTATGAGCAGGTGCCGCCGGATGAACAGAAGCAATCGATGAACATCGCGCCCTATAAATGGTACGATGGTTGCTCTTGGTACGGCCCGGTGGGTGTGATTCCGGCCGATAAGATCATGCCGTATATGGATCCTGAACAGGACCGCTGTAAATAGCGATTGGCCGGTTTTATGTTTTTGATCCTATGGTTTAAGGATTTAAATAGAAAAGAATAAGTCATCAGGCCCGCCATCATGATGATGGCGGGCCAACAATATGGTGGATGTTTGTTTTTGAGAGAGAGAAATATATATTATTTACTTTCTAAAAAACCAAAATCCAGAAATATTTATCGTTATATTTTTAAGCGAGGAGAGCACATATGGACGCGGTGTCAGCGATGTATATCGCCCAGGGCATTCACGGGCTCGCATACGGGATGATGCTTTTTTTGATAGCCGCCGGCCTGACGCTTATTTTCGGCATGATGGGAATTTTGAATCTCGCCCATGCCGGCTTTTTTATGCTGTCAGCCTATTTTGCCTACCAAATTTCGGTCTGGGGCGGTAATTATTGGGTGGCATTGATATTTGCGCCGATAATAACGGGTTTTATCGGTGCTTTGGTGGAGCGCTTTCTTTTGAGAAAGATTGTTGCCACCGGGTTGGCGAACCAACTGCTTCTGACACAAGCCTTGGTTTTCGTCATCATCGGCCTTGTGCAGGCGAAATGGGGAACAGAATATTTGCCGTTCTCGGCTCCCGAGAGTTTAAATGGCCTTGTAAATATCGCTGGAATGCAATACCCCGAATACCGGCTTTTTATGATCGGGGTTTCCTTTGCGCTCTTACTTTTTATGATCTTTATTTTATATAAGACACGGTTGGGCATGATTGTAAGGGCGGCTGTATCTGATGCGGAAATGGTAAACGCCCTGGGGATCAATGTACCTCTGGTCTTTATGGTTGTTTTTGGCGTCGGAACATGGATGGCCGGCCTGGCCGGCGTGGTCATCGCCCCCGTAATGTCGGTACATCCTTACC
>JBARSG010000567.1:0-2233 GCA_049644625.1 Desulfobacterales bacterium
GAAAAAATCGTGAGTGAGATCAGCTGAACAAAAAATGTTTCATAATAGAAGTGGTATGAAATACAGATCAGCTATCAGAAATAGAACATCTAACAATTATAATATGATAAAGACTTTTGTATGTCAAATAAAATTCAATTCTAAGATATGAAAAGCGAACTGAACACTTTTAGCCTGTTTTTGGAGTGCATTTTCCGATAAATTCTCTATATTGTAGCTGGCCTCTTTAATTGAAAATGCTCAACCTCATGCCTTAGTGCACATATTCTTAAGTAGAATGACGTATTTAATTGGATGTTCAAAAGTTCTAAATGACTCCAAGTGTTTTTTTCTGGATTCCCGCCTTCGCGGGAATCCAGAAATCCGATGATTATGAAAATACTTCACCGTACTTATGAATCAGACTACTTAGTCGAAATGTGACATGATCTCAATTCAATTCAATCATTCAGCCCTTTCTCTCAGAGGAGAATTTAGAAAGAGAAATTGAAAACAGGGAAGAACTTAAGGGGTTCTCCGCGCCAGTTGAAATTGAGCACGCCGATCTGGAGACCATTAAGAACATCCGTATAGTTGACCGCGCCGATGGCCAGACCGCTGAACTTTTTCGTATGATTGACGGCAGCCACCTGCATTCCACGGAATGATTCTCCATAATTATAGACTCCGACCTGGAGACCGACGCCGGAACCATAGACCACGTTTGCCAGGCTTGTTTGCCAGCCTTTGAAATCGCTGCCCACAATATTTGCCAAGCCGAACTGGACCCCGCTCATGTTGCCTTTCGCATGGTTGGCGAGACCGATGTCAAGACCCGTCACATCCTGATTAACACCATAGATCAGGTTCAAACGGAACCCTTTGATGGAGGTTTCAGCATCAAAGATCTGGACAGGATCAAACAGTGAAAGGTTGATGGGTTTCGTATTTTCGGCCAATACCGGACTGTGAAAACAGAAGATGATCAAAGCCATAGCCATTAAACCAATAGACCATTTTTTCATGATTTTTTCCTCCTTTTCTTACATGAATTAATTTTTTTATTACAACCTCATGATTCTAAATGTTTTTGTTTTATTCTTTTAGTGGGAAAATGATTTTGTAACCTGGGACAGCGGTACATTCCCAAAAATTCTCCCTACACCAAAGTGCCGCGATATTTTTTTCCGCTTAAGGCCTGTCGGTTTACCAATCAACTCTTTAATAAGTCAGCAATAATGATGCCAAGTAAGACTGGGTGCTGGCTACTCGTTATCGGTTGCTAGTTGCTGGATAAAACAGTGTAGAATTGAAGTTCGAGTTTAATTTTTTTTATCATCCAACTGTCAATATGTTAAATATATGAACAGTAAAATTGTTAAATATATGAACAGTTAGAATTAATTTTTGAACAGGAATTAAACAAGTATTGGGAAACAGTAGTGGACACGATTCAGGACGGAGTCATGATTGTGGACTCAAAAGGCACCATAACTTCGGTTAACAGGGATTTTGAAGCAGTTACCGGGCATTCTACTACAAAGATCCTTGGGGAAACCCTGCACTATATTAAGTCGCAATGCCTTTGAATTGGTCCGCAGAAATAAACCATTTGGATACAGAACATTACTTCTCTCATCTATATTTTGGCATTATATTTGCTGTTATTTTTATAAAATGTATTTAGACGAGAAAAAAATGAGGCTCTTGGCAATTCTATTGATTTTGCCGGGAAGCATTTTGCTCTTATCCGGGAATGGTTATGCTCTGAATTTAAATGATCCTGTGGACAAATATGCTTTAAGCGGTTGTTGGTTTTCATTTGATAAAAAGGAACTCGATGCTCCTATTAATCTTGCCCACAACAGCATGATTCACCGTTCTCCTTCATTGATTAAGTTTAACCACTCCTACGGATTAATCGACAATTTTAATCATAACCGGATAAATATCCCGATGCAAAATACAGAGATCGGCAATGCCTGCAATTTTACAGATAAGGTGCGTAACTATTTGATATCCCGCCTTACCTCCCTGAAGATCAAAAATAAAATAGATTCTAAACTCCACCTGATTTGCAATCCAAATTTACTTCTCGATTTCTATCTTCATCGGGGAGTTAAGCCGGTATGGGTGACTAAAGACGGGTTGAACAATAAAGCAGAGATCTTCATAAATGCTATTGTTCAAGCAGACCATGAAGGACTCGATTCCGAAATCTATCATCAGGAAGATATTTTGACCTTGCTGACCC
>JBARSG010000568.1:0-2000 GCA_049644625.1 Desulfobacterales bacterium
TAATATTATGATATATCTAAGTAAAATTTTTCAAGATACTATATCATGGCAAGAGAACAATGGGACAGTCAAATAGGGTTTGTTCTAGCAGCGGTGGGTTCTGCCATCGGGCTCGGCAATATATGGCGCTTCAGTTACATGACCTATAAGCATGGAGGAGGCGCATTTTTAATCCCTTATATAATCGCCCTCTTTACCGTAGGCATCCCGTTATTAATACTTGAATTTGCAATAGGACATGAGCGAATCGGATCCGCCCCTCTGGCATTCAGAAAGATAGATAAAAAATGGGAATGGCTCGGCTGGTGGTCTGTTACTTTTGTGATGTTCGGCATTGTTCTGTATTATATCACCATTATTTCCTGGTGCTTAAATTATTTCATTAAATCCTTTTCCCTGGCCTGGGGAAATGATCCCAACAGTTATTTCTTCAACCAATTTTTAGCAGTCAGCAAATCCCCCTTTGATCTGAAAGGTATTGTTACACCTGTTTTTACAGGCGTGGCTTTTATATGGTTCATTAACTGGGCTATTGTGTACAGAGGGGTAAAGAAGGGGTTAGAGCTTGCAAATAAAATATTTATGCCGTTGCTTCTTGTTCTCACAGCCATCCTGGTTTTCTGGTCTCTTACCCTAGACGGTGCGGGTGCTGGTATAAAAGCCTATTTAAAACCGGACGTTACCATGCTCGCCAAACCCAAGATATGGATAGATGCTTTCAGTCAGATCTTTTTCACCCTTTCTCTCGGCTTCGGTATTATGATCGCCTATGCGAGTTATCTGCCTGAAAAGGCCAATTTGACACGGGGAGCTTATCTTACCGCTTTAATAAACAGTGGTTATTCCATCTTTGCCGGTTTCGCAGTTTTTGCTGTTCTTGGCTTTATGGCTGCTTCACAGGGTCAAGAAATATCAAAAGTTGTTTCAGAGAGCATCGGACTTGCTTTTGTTGCCTATCCAAAAGCGCTTTCTATAATGCCCGGCGGAAATATTTTTGGCGCTGTTTTCTTTTTCTGTCTGGTGATTGCCGGGGTATCCTCTTCTATCTCAATTGTAGAGTCTTTTACCTCCGCAGTGGTTGACAAGTTCGGCATCAGCAGAAAAACTTTTGTCACTGTTCTTTGTATTCTCGGCTTCATCGGCTCCATTATCTTCACAACAAATGCCGGTTTGTTGTGGCTTGATATTGCCGATCATTTTTTTACCCATTACGGGCTTTTAATAGTGGCTACCGCAGAGTGTCTGCTTGTGGGATGGCTGTTTAATATAAAAATGATACGGCAGCATATTAACAGAATATCTTCTATCAAAGTCGGCGCCGGATGGGAATTTTTTATTAAAGTTTTTACTCCGGCTGTACTTCTGGGGCTTCTGACCATCGATTTTTATAATGAGCTGAGCAAACCCTATGGAAGCTACTCCTGGACGGCAGTTGTTTTAATCGGCATCGTCTGGCTGCTGATAAATCTGGTCATCGCTTTTATCTTGGCCGCAAGACCCTGGAAGACCCAAAGCCATAAAATAAAAGGCAGGGGAGAAATTCAGGAATAATAATAAAGGAGTAATAATTAGCCGTGAAAAAGATAGGAATTGTTGTAAAAGCAGATGCGGAGGCAACCAAAAAAGCCGATGAACTTGAAAATTGGCTGCGTTCAAAAGATATAGATGTTATCAGAAAAGAAAACCTGCCTCCAAGACGCAGAATTGCAGACAGAGATAAATCTTGTGCTCCGTCGGATTTGCTTTACATTTTCGTGTTAGGAGGAGACGGCACTTTTTTGAGCGCGGTTCGCTGGATCGGAGACCAGAACATACCGATCATCGGAGTCAAATTCGGTGAAGTCGGTTTTCTGGCGGAAACCGTCGAAGAGAGCCTTTTTTCTGCTGCCGAGGCTGTTTTAAATAACCAGTTCAACATAGAACCCAGGATGCGCCTTCTGGTTAAAGTCATCAGGGAAGGAAAAGAACTGGCCTGTGAAACCGTGTTGAACGATATTGTC
>JBARSG010000569.1:0-2664 GCA_049644625.1 Desulfobacterales bacterium
CCTGGCTGTGGTTGCCATGGCACATAATGCTTCAGCCACCAATGCACTGGTCAATCGACTCAGGAAAGGCAAAGGCATTAGGGTAATTGAAGTGGACAGGTCACCTTTTGCAGGTGTCGAGATTTTACGCCACCTCCGCCGAAACGGGATTGTGGCCATGATCGGTGACAGGGATTTTTTCGGCAGGGGACGGCCTGTCACTCTTTTCGGCAGGGAGGTGAGCTTTCCGGTGGGACCGGTTGTCATGGCCATGAAATCAGGCGCGGCGCTCATTCCCGCATTTGTTTTAAGGCAACCGGATGGCAGGTATTTCGGCGTGCTGGAGAAATCCATACCCCTCCTTATAGAAGGCAAAAGGGATGATGTCATTCAAAAAAACCTGGACAAGACAGCCCGGGTATTCGAAGAGTATATTCGCCGCTATCCTGAGCAGTGGTATTGCCCTGATCCTGTCGCCGGAGGGATGACTTCATGAAGCTCTTTATCATAGCACCCAAATGGCCTGAGCATAGCCTGTGGGGCCAGATCTACTTTCGTTTTCCCTATCTCGCACTGACAACCCTGGCCGCTTTGACCGGTGACGACTGGGACATATCCATTGTAGATGAAAATGTGAAACCCCTTGACTTTTCCGACCTGCCGGACCTGGTCGCCATTTCCGCCATGACGCCTCTGGCCAAGAGGGCCTATGAAATCGCCGATAATTTCAGGTCAAATGGAGTGCAGGTGGTGTTGGGCGGTATTCATCCAACCATGATGAAGGATGAGGCCAAGACCCATGCTGACGCAGTGGTCATAGGCGAGGCTGAAGAAATCTGGCCACAGGTATTGTCCGACTTTAAGCGGGGCAAACTCAAACCCATTTACAGTGCCCTGGATTTTTGCAGTCTTGACGGTCTCCGGTTCCCAAAAAGAGAACTTTTGAACAGAAAGGCATATTTTTTTATCAATACCATTCAGACAACGCGCGGTTGCCCCTTTGACTGTGAGTTTTGTTCGGTGACTTCCTTTTATGGCAGGACTTACCGTGTAAGACCTGTGGAGGAAGTGGTCCGCGAAGTGGAGCATATGGGGGGAGGGTTTGTTTTTTTCGTTGATGACAATATTGTTGGGAAACACGCTTATGCGAAAGAACTTTTTAGGGCACTTGTGCCTTTGAATGTGAAATGGTTCAGCCAGGCATCTCTCAGTATTGTCAAGGACGGGGAGTTGTTGGAACTGGCTCAAAGGAGCGGATGCAAGGGGCTTTTCATAGGATTTGAATCCCTTTCCCAGGAAGCTCTAAAAGCTATGGGGAAATCAGCCAACCGTGTTGAGGAATATAAAGAAGCCATAAAGATACTTCATAATCACGGTATCGGCATTCAGGGCTCATTCATTTTTGGTACGGATCAGGACGATCAGTCCGTATTTTCGGACATATTGCGGTTCATAGAAAAAACACATATTGAGGCGGCCCTGTTTTCTGTCCTGACACCTTTTCCTGGAACCCGTATCCAGAAGGTATTGTCACAACAGAACAGGATACTCCACACGGACTGGGAAAAGTATGATATGAATCATGTTGTGTTCAGACCAAAAAAAATGAGCCCTAAACAATTGCAAGACGGTTTCAACTGGGCCTACAAAAAATTATACGGGTACCGGTCAATCGTGAAAAGGCTTTTTCCATTTACCAGGAGCGGTCTTTTTTATGGGATCCAGAATTACGGTTTCCGCCAAGCCTGGAAAAAAACTCTTAATACACCGTCATGAATATTTTTTTACTGAAAAAATATGCAGTTCTCATATTTGTGGGGCTGAGCCTTTACTCATATGCCTACCCTGTGTTTTCATCTGAAAAGGATCCACTCTCCACATCGAAACTTGACTGGATCATAAAGAATATTCAGGGGAAGGAAAAAAGCCTGAAAACCTTTACCGCAAGAATGGTTCAAACCAAGAAGACCCATTTGCTCCGGGAACCATTGCACTCGGAAGGTTTCATCTATTTTGATTACACGGGAAAAATGCTTCTGAAGATTACCGTGCCTTCTCCGCTGGTCGTCCTTTTAAAAAATAATATGCTGGTTCTCTACTATCCTGATTTGTCAAAGGTAAAAGAGACATACATCGGGAATAATGTTCTAAGGGAATATTTTGGCATAGGGCAGTCTGTTGAAGAGCTGCGCAAGCGATATTTAATCAGACTTATGAGTGAGACTCCTACGGATGGCTATCACCTGGAATTGATACCGAAGCATAAGACTATTGCAAAGCATATTGACTCGATTGAAGTAACGGTGGGCCGTGAAAACTGGCTTCCTCAACGAATCTGTTTTAAGGAAAAAGCGGGGGATTGGTCTGATATACGGTTGGAGTTTATTTCTATTAATGAACCGTTGCCTGCAGGTGTTTTTACATTCAATTTCCCTGAAAAAGATGATGAACGTTTTTAAACATTTAACAAGGGAGAACACTCATGAGAAAAATTCTTTGGCTATTTTTTTGTTTGCATCTTAGTTCAGTTTGCTTAGTCACATATGCCCATTCCTCTCCCCAACCAGATCAGTATGCCCAGGCAGAATCTCTGTTTAAAGATAAGAGGTATGATGAGGTGATTCGGCTATTATCGGACCCAGCCAGCGCAGAACCCGGTAATTTCAAATTGAATATCCTATTGGC